>CAIXIN010000239.1 GCA_903919545.1 uncultured bacterium
CATGAGATCTAAACGACAATCTTTTAGATGATTTGTTAAGAGTTCATCTTCACACTCTCCTAAGATCTGAGCGAAGTTCTTAAAACGTTCTTGAATCGTATCAAAATCATTCTTAAAATCATTTGCTAAGACGAAGACTTCATCTCTTACCTTCGCAAGTGCCAAAGCTTTATTTACTTTAAAAGGTAAAGGTAGACTTTTTAAACTTGTATACTTATGTTCCAACGCATACAAGCGTTTCTTAAATCCTTGTTTCCTAATTAAAAAAACCAATAAAAAAATGAATATCAGCAAGCCAAAACCAAGTAATGCCAGTTGCATCTCTTTGGTCTCTAAAATATCAATAAAGGCTTGTAAACTCATCGATTACCTCACTTACTTATTGTATCATAAATGCCTTTTCCTTAGGGATGATTTTACATTTGACACTCTTAGTCAAGCGTGTTAAACTTTATAAGCGTTAAACGCGGCAGACAAAGTTGGCCGGTAAAGCGTTCATCACAGTAGGAAGATAGTAAGCTCGCTGCAATTGCTGAAATCTCTAGGATGAACACCCCGATCGAAGATTTGTCCCTGTGGGTTTACGCATACCACCAGGAGGTAAATAATATGTCTAACATTAATGGACCAGTCTATCGTCTTTCTAGACGTCTACAGTTCTCCGTTTTGGAAACCGGCGCTGAATTCAACACTCACAATGGGAAAAGAAAAGGAAGAACCACCGCACCAGGTAAAGCACCTGATTCACGTGCTCCTAAGCTGACCAACTACGGTCAACAACACCGTGAAAAACAAAGAATTCGTTTCATTTATGGATTAAATGAAAGACAATTCTACAACACATTCGTAAAAGCGCAGCACACCAAAGGCAATACCGCCCATAACTTCTTATTCTTACTTGAAAGCCGTTTAGACAATGTTGTCTATCGTATGAACTTCGCCCTTACCCGTCGTGGAGCTCGTCAGTTGGTCAATCATGGTCATGTATTGTTGGATGGCAAAAAAGCAGATATTCCTTCAATCACAGTAAAACCAGGTCAGATCATCTCCGTCAAGGAAGGCAGTAAAGGCATTCCTAGCATCAAAGAAGCACTAGATGCATCCGTATCAACAAAAGCTTTCGTAGAAGTTGACAAAGAAAACAAAAAAGGCAAATATGTTAGATTGCCAGAACGTAAAGAACTCAACGAAGAGATCAATGAAGCTCTCGTCGTAGAATTCTACAACAGATAATCATCTAATAACCACTTCAATCATGAAGTGGTTTTTTTATCCTAAAAAAAACATCACCTTGAGTGATGTTTATGTATTGGTAGGTTCAAGAACTAAATTGAAATCAAAATATTCAATAAAGGGTTTATTTAAATCATCTTTCCATTTAACAAGTACTTTTAAACGAACAGGTAAACTTTCAGAAACCCCATTAAGGGCTAGACCTTTAACATAATGAGCTAAGGTGTTGACTTGATTAGGAATCATATAATAAGTAATATCTTCAAAGATGCCTATACTGGGCATCATTTTATCACTAATGACCAAAGATCCATCATCTTGTATCACCAAGATATCTACATCATACATAGCGACATTTGCTTCATCGATGATGACATCATAACGATAAGATGAATCACCTAAATCTGTAAGAGAAGCTTCTATTGAGAAAAACTCAGAAGTTATTTTAAAATCAGAAGCATTTAAGATGTCTGTATACATCGATTTATAGGTATCTATCTTGATTTGATCGAGTTGAGCGCTGTTTGAACATCCGCTCATTAGTATCATAACAAATAGTATAGGAAGGACTTTTTTCATGAACATATTATAACACAGACTATTTTGCCTTACGGGTCTTCAAAATTTCGATCATCTTCTCACCGACTTCATTGGGTACAGTGTAGCTGGTATTATCAAGCATCGCTATTCTCATGTTTTTCTTACCTTGAGGGTTAACTGCACGAATGCTTTTTAAACGAATGCTGTAGCTCCCATAAACGGCTGCCCTATCGAAAACAGACACACGTCCAATGGTTAAGATATTGATCCATTCTGAGATCCCCATAAGAATGAATACAAGGATATAAGTCGCACTTTGAAGATAATTGGTATAGACGAAAGCCATAATCGAAAATACTATGACGATCCCTACAAAGAGATACAACATAATACGAGTACCTTTTAATGTAACGACTTCAAACAAAGTTGATTTTTCGCTTACTTCTTTGAGTACTTTTTTATGTTTAGAGTAATCACGAAATCTAATGACCACCATCAAACCTGCAACCAAGATCGTAAATCCATAAAGTAAATAGTCTGTCATGTTAACCCTCGAACTTCATTACGAAGTAGTTTTTCTTCCCTTTTCTAAGCACATGAATGTGCTGATGAAGGGCATTCTCTTTGTTCAATACATAATCAAGAGTCGTTATCTTTTCTCCGTTGACACTGATCGAACCATTTTCGATGAGTTCACGCGCTTCTCGTCTACTTACAGCCAACTTACCTTCTGTTAAGACATCGATTAAGGCTTTAGGTTCACTGACGCTTAGGCTTGGCGCTTCACTTAAAGCATCTAAGATATCACTTAAGTTAAGTTCTTTCCAAGCTCCACTAAACAAAGCCTCTGTGATCTTTAAAGCTTTCGCTAAACCAACTGATCCATGAACCAAAGCAGTCAATTCTTCAGCCAAAGCCTTTTGAGCTTTACGAAGATGACCTTCTGTCTTCACTCCTGTCTCATAACTACTGATTTCTGAAGGTGACTTAAGGGATAAACGCTTCATAAAATCGATCACATCAGAATCAGATACATTGAGCCAATATTGGTAGAAGGCATAGGACGAAGTTCTTTCTTCACTTAACCAAATGTTTTTTCCTTCAGATTTTCCGAATTTAGAGCCATCAGAATTGGTGATCAAAGGTGATGTCACCCCAAATACTTTCGCATCATCCATGGTTCTTCGAATGAGTTCTGTACCACTGGTTAAGTTGCCCCATTGATCAGATCCACCGATTTGGACCTCACAATCGAATTCTTGATAAAGATGCATAAAATCTACCGCTTGTAAGATCGTATAGGTAAATTCTGTAAAACTGATCCCACTGGATAAACGAGAAGATATGGTGTCCTTATTGATCATATAGGCTACATTGAAATGTTTCCCATAATCACGTAAGAAACTTAAAATATCGATTTTAGATAACCAATCATAGTTATTGACGGCGATAAAATTGTTAGATGTTTCTGGGTGTTCTAGAATACGCGCAAGTTGAGCTTTGATCTTGACCCCATTGGCCCTAACTTCTTCGATGGTCAACAGTTTTCTTTCGGTAGTGGGACGTGGATCCCCAATCATCCCAGTCGCATCTCCGATCAAGGCAATCGGTGTATGTCCATTGAGTTGATAACGTCGAAGTAAAAGAATCTGTTGTAAGGAACCGATATGTAATGAATCCGCTGTAGGATCAAACCCACAATAAAGCCTTAAAGGTTTCTTTAATCGCTCGATAAAAGCTTCCTCATCGGTAACGTCTTTGACTAATCCTCTCCATTTTAAATCTTCATAAAAATTCATTGTTTATCCTCCAATAGAAAAGCACCCTCCAAGGGTGCTAAAACCGCACGGTACCACCTTAGTTACGCTTTCGCTGATCACTTTGACTCTTAACGCGAGTTAACGGCTTTACTTTTATAAAGCAGCTCCAAGTTGTATTCCTTAAGACCTAGGGATAATTTTCACCAACCATTATCTCGCTGAACCATCGACTTAAGTACTATGACTTATCAAAGCTTTTTCGTTTATTTCGTAGACTGACGTGGGGTAAACAAATAACTCAATTCGATTTCTCTTTCTTCAACAGGATTCTGATTCAACATCTTGGTCATGACACGCATGGCCACAGCGCCTAAATCATAGGAAGGAATCGCGAAACTACTGATTTGAGGGCGAATCATCGAATTGTATTTGGTATCCATAACACAGACCACTTCCATTTCATTGGGGATCTTGATGTCATTCTCAGCAGCTGCATTGATCACAGCCATGGCTTGAGAATCACGATGAGCGATGACCAATTCATGTTTATGGGTCTTAAAGTATTCCTTGAGATAGGTATAAGAACTTCTATATTCTCTAGGAATCTCAATGAAATTCTTAAAGACGAGGCCCTTTTTCTCAAAAGCTTGAGAAGCACCTAAGATAAGCTGTTCAACCATATATTTGTTTTTACGATCTTGAACGATGGCGATGTCCGTTTTGCCTTGTTCAAGGTAAGATGAAACGAGTTCATACATCGCTTTTTGTAGATTGACATACACGGAAGCAATATTCGCAGAACTCATTTGATTGCCTACCAATACGATTGGGAATTGATATTTAGTCAACGCAGTCAACTCATCCACCATCAGTTTGTCATTATAAATGATGACCCCATCAACACGTGACTTGATAATATTTTCGATGATATCACCGATCTGCATGATGGCTTCACTGGTGGTATGCAAGGTAATGTTATATTTATAGATCTTGGCCACATCCAATAACCCATTTATAATTTGTCCAGTATATGAAAAACTTGCTTCTGGGATCAATAAAGCAATCGATGTGGTTTTTTGTAAAGCTAAGCCTTGAGCGATCGCATTGGGTTTATACCCTAGCTTTTCAATGGCTTGATTGACTCTAATACGAGTATCTTCTCTTACGATCTCAAGTCCGTTGATGACGCGAGAAACGGTTGCCAAAGACACATTGGCCTCATTGGCGACATCATAGATGGTAACACGCTTCATAACTACTCCTCTTTCTTGAGGGCTTTCTTAAGGGCTTCTACGCCTTTCTCTGCGACCTCTATCGTTTTATCTTTTGCTTTTTCGATGTTTTCTTGAACGTCAGGTCTTTCGAAAAACTCTGTCGTTTTATCCCCTACATACTTAGCCCCTTTTATGGCCCCATCTTTAACTTGATTGGCTCCATCTTTGATCTTGGTTTTTAACTCTTCATCATGAGCCAATTCATCGATCTTCTTACCTGTTTTGGTAGCTAAATCAACAAGATCATCTCTAAAAGACTCGAGATTTTCTTTTAAATGAATGTCATCTGCGAATTTATTCGCTTTTTCGATCAATCTGTCTAATTCTTCTTTAAAAGTATTGTCCATTTTAGCTCCTATAGTCCGAGTTCTTCCTCGGTCGTTTCTTCGAGATCATTGTCTTTTTTTCTACCAAGTGAAGATTTAATCCAATTCGTAATGACAGAAAAATTCTTCGCTAAAGTGATCGCTAAAGTCTTTACTGCGTTTTCTGCAGCACTGTTGACGAAATCAATGGTTTTAGAAATAGATACTATGGTTTCTAATGGTCCATCGATCTTTTTTAAAGTAAGATCGACTTGATCAATCGTCTTATCTACCTTTTTTAGTAAGTCAAAAACTCTCTTAAAAATTATTAAAAGAAAAATAAGTACCGCAACTCCTAAAATAGGTAATAATTGCAGCGAAACAGATGATAATGACTCTAATAGTGCGTCCATACTGTCACCTCATAAACAGTATAAACGAAAATGTAAATATTTTCAAGAATTCTGATAGCGCTTTAAGGCATCTGACAAAATATAAATATCTTTTGAGCTCATAAACAAGTAACAAGCTGGAGCGTGCGCTGCTAAAATAAGTGCTCCCGCATCATCTTCAGTGATAATGATCGCGTTTTTACAACGTTTTTGTAGATAAGTGATGTCGATATCGATCCCAACTTCTTTATCATCAATCGCATTAAAATCAATCAAATAAACTTGATCAGCTTTATTAAGTGCTCGTGCGAATTCATCCGCAAAATGAAATAAACGAGAAACTCTATGGGGCTTGAAAATCGCAATCAAAGGTTTATCAGGATATCTTAAACGAGCCGCATCAATAGTTACACTCACTTCTGTAGGATGGTGCGCATAATCATCGATATACACATTATCCCCATGGGTCTCAACCACAAATCTTCGTGATGCCCCTTTGAACTCATTGAGGCCCTTTTGAATCAAAGGTAATGGTATATTTTCTAGTAGAGCTACGGTTATGGTTCCTAAGGCATTCCAAACCAAATGACGTCCTGAAAAAGGTAAAGTTACTTCTCCTAGATTTCTTCCTAAGTAATGTAAATTAAAACGAGTATGATGAGTGTCTTC
Organism: uncultured bacterium; assembly: GCA_903919545.1. Lineage (GTDB taxonomy): Bacteria > Bacillota_I > Bacilli_A > Erysipelotrichales > Erysipelotrichaceae > UBA2212. Next base: position 6,174 of record CAIXIN010000239.1, read on the forward strand.
ATTTAAAATTTCCGCATAGACATCATTTTTAGGATCAATCCCATAAAAAAGATGTTTCTTAGTGAGTTTAAGTTCTCTTACTTGTGGATCATCTCCAAAAAGAATCAAGGTATCACTCACATTATCAGCGAAGTCTTCATAAGCTTTTCGATAATCTGCCTCATCTTTATAGTAATCAACATGATCAAGATCTACATTGGTTACAACAGCGTATTTAGGAAAATACGAATGAAAGAAACGTCGATATTCATCGGCTTCTATCGCTAGATATATGGAGTCTTTTGAGAGATGACCGTGGCCATCCCCTATCAAATAGGCTGTTTCTTTATATTGACGTAAAATAGAAGCCATCATTGTGGTCGTCGTAGTTTTCCCATGAGATCCACTTAAAGCTACTGTAATGTATTTTTTCGTTAATTGACCTAAGAATTCATGATATCGATAGATCGTATAGCTAGGATTCTGTCTGATTACTCTTACGTCTTCAAAATCATCTTTAAAGGCATTGCCTATGATGATGGTAGAACCATCTTTCGGATAGAACCCAAAAGGATGGATAGGGATATTCAATTCATGAAGTTGGACTTCTGTGAAGAAATGTTTCTCAAGATCAGATCCTTCTACAGACTCCCCCATTTCTTTCATCATGCACGCCAAAGCAGCCATTCCGGCTCCTTTTATACCAACAAAAAACAACATCTATTCTTCCCCAAACAAGGAGAATTGTGTAACATCCTCTACACTTTCTTCTGAAACAGTATCATTACTTGTGACACTTTGTGTCTGTGGGATCGGATCTGGTGAAATCAATTCTTCAAGGGAGATGTTTTTGATCTCAATAGGTTTTATTTCTTCTACATATTGAGCTACTTTCGCTTTCGATTTAAGCTGGGTTGGTTCCATTGAGACAGGATTATTTTGATATTCTGGTCCAGTCTTCATATCTTTATGAATGGCTCCATAATAAGGGCTTATAACGGTCTGTAGATGACTGTCATTTTTAACTTCTGCCGTTTGAACGAAAGTGGGTCTAACATGTTCTTTTTCGCTTTCAGCGACTCCAAACATAGGACTGATCACTGGTTTAAATTCATATACATCTTTTGATAGTACAGGTTTACGATCCACAAAAGCTAGATCTGTTGATCTATTAGGTTCTAAGATGCCTTTATTTTCTATAGCTTGGACTTCATCTTCAAAACCCGCTGGATGTTCATCAGCGACGATGTTCTCAAAACTACTTTTCTTGGTTCTTTCGAGAGGTTCTTGATCTAATGAACGTGGATCACTTTGAGCTTTTAAAGGAAGAGGCTCAGCTTGTTTCTTAACCTTAAGTAGATCTACTTTTTCTTCATCTGTTTCATTTGGGATATCTTCATCTTCAAATAGCAATGAGACCAGTTTCTTAAACATACATTTCTCCCTTAGTGTTTTTAATTCGTATTGTCGTTAGGCAATTCAATCGGTTGACCACCTGAGATCATATCCAAAACCGTTCCAGATTCAGGTGCTATTTGACTAAACATATCCAAGGTTTCTTTTTTATAATCGATGGATTCACGTGTAGAATAGGCCAACAACACAGCCGGACCATCGACTTCACAACTCCTAGCAATGGTCAACATATCATAGAGAATCTCCGTACTTAATCCAATAGGTGTAATGGCAGTAAACATAAAGTAACCACCCTCAAGTGTAAGCAAGATCAAAGTATCGCTCACTTCAAGTACACTGACTCGATAAGTTATGGATTCTCCTTTTCGATTTAAAAAAGTTGAATCAAAGCTACTTAGATCTTGAGAGGTCGCCAACATCGATTTAAATGAGCGTGAAGTATCATAATAGGTATCACTGATGACATCAATAACATCCAGGTTCATTAAGATATTGATGTTATTGCTTGTTAAAATGGTCGATGTTTCACTTGAAACCTTACGACCTACATGTTGAGGTAAATAGTAACTAAAAAGTTCCTTAGAAATGTTGTTTAGTGGGCTGATGCTTTCAGATTCAGCATCACTGGCACTTGCCTTTAGGTAAGATTGAAGTGAATCAAGTGTTATTTCAGAACAAGCACTCAATCCAAACATCATGACCAGAAACAAAATAAGTATCTTTTTCATATAACTTATTGTATCACTTTTTTAAGATCTTCGATGGTCTTTGATGTCAGTGTCTCTACTAAGCAAAGTGCTGCTTTTCTCGCATTTTCATAATCTGAAACATCGATAATTGAAGAATTGGTATGGATATTTCTTGCGCAAATACACATAGTCAAAGTCATAACTCCATCCAGTGATTTATGGATCGCCCCAGCATCTGTTCCACCTAAGGATTGGTAATACTGAAAAGGAATCTCATTGGCTTCTAATAGATCAATGTAATGATAAAGAAAGCCTCGATGAGGTAAATAGTTCGCATCGATAAAACGCACCAAAGGTCCTTTTCCTAATTGTCCAAAGGCTTCTTTATCACCTGAAGCATCATTCGCTGGTGAACAATCAAAAACGATGGCTGCGTCAGGTTTGATCAATGAGGTCGCCGTTTGTGCGCCTCTGATTCCTACTTCTTCTTGAACTGTCGCACCTACAACCAAGTTCACATCGAGTTCATGATCTTTTAAAGCCCTTAAAAGTTCAATGCCCATTAAACATCCATAGCGATTATCCCAAGCTTTAGCCAGTAAACGTTGATTTCCTTCTAAGATTTCAAAACTTCCTTCTAAGATCACTGGAGATCCCATTACGATGCCTAAAGCTTCTGTTTCTGCCTTGGTGTTTTGTCCTATATCCACCAACATATTTTTTATATCCATTGGAGATGAACGATCTTTATCGCTCAATAGATGAGGAGGAATAGATCCTATGGTCCCTTTTATTTTATTGCCTGACTTCGTTTTAACCAAGACTCTTTGTCCTAATAAGGTCTGATTCCACCATCCACCGACAGGTGTTATACTCAAACATCCTTTTTCGTTGATCTTATTGACGATGAACCCTACTTCATCCATATGTCCCGCGATCATTAAGGTCTTTGCCTGAGGATTCTTACTTTTTCTCACAGCGAAAATAGAACCTAGATTATCATAGATAATTTCATCTGCTAAAGACTTATAGGATTCTCTTAATATTTGACTTACTTCTTTCTCATCTCCAGGTATCCCAAAGGCTTGAGTAAGCTTTTCCATCAACACTAATGTTTCTTTACTTAAGGTCATTTTTTTCTCCATACAGCGCGATATATCGGTTGATTTAAGGCGTTGAATTTCATTTCATATTCAGTATAGGCATCCTCTTCTTCTAAACTATGAATATAATTCACACTAAAAAAAGTCATCTCTAAGGGATAAACCTGCATTTGAAGAATGGTATATTCAAACAATTTTTGATTGTCTGTTTTAAATTTGATTAAACCATCAGGTCTTAATAAATCTATAAATATAGGCATAAAAGTCTTAGAGGTCAATCTTCGTTTCTCATGGTGTTTCTTTGGCCATGGATCACTAAAGTTAAGATGGATCTCATCGAGCTCCCCTTTTTCAAACCAAGTTTGGATACTTTCAGCCCCATTGTTGATCCATAAAAGATTCTCTAGACCTAATACATCATGATGACGTAAAGCTGTCGCAGAGACATTACGATCCTTTTCTAAGGCAATATAGCGTTGATTTGGGTGAAGGGTCGCTAAATCAAAAAGATAGCCTCCTTTACCACTACCTATTTCTAATATTACTTTAGAATAGGAAGCTTTCCAGGATCCTTTTTGATCAATAGGATTGGTGGTCGCTTTAGGATGTTGATTTAAAAAATCATTGGCCCAAGGTTTATTGCGCATCCGCATGCTTATTCGCTCGTCAAATCATGGATGGCTTGTGCATAGATTGCTGTCGCCATCACCAATTGTTCAATCTCATAACCTTCGTCCGGTTGATGGACATTACCTACCCAGGAAGGACGTTTTCTAAGAGGAAATTCAGCTCCAAAAGCTACAAAATTATCGAAAGAACGTGCGTAAGTGCCTCCACCCATTGTCATCAATTGGCTTTGGTCATCTTTACTATAATCACGATATATTTTTTCTAAAGTCGACACAAGCTTACTTTTAGGATCTACAAAGAGAGGTCCTTTATGACCTTGAATGGATACTTTAAAAGTCCCTATTTTTTCATCAAGTGCTTTCTGGATATGATCGATGATGATAACTTCATTGGTTTCTTGAGGATACCTTATATCTAAAACCAAATGGAAATCATCTTTCTCTACATTAATGACACCTAAGTTCATAGTTAGAAAACCCATATGAGATCCAAAATAACGAATACCTAAGGCATCTCCACGATATTCTTTCAATAATCTCGCAAGTTCGGTGGCGACTTCATCATGATAAGCTGCAGAAACAAAGTTTAAGCAATGCCAAGCAGCATTGATTCCTTCTTGTGGGGTTGATCCATGAGCGTATATACCTTTAATGAAATAGCTGATACCTTGTGGCGTTTCATCGATATGACCAACCAATTGATTGGATTTCAAGTAGAAATTAAAAAGATCAGTTTTAGCTTCACCACTCATAACGACTGCAGCTTCACCTATACAAATATTAGGTCTTTCTCCTGCTTTCAAAGAAACGATCTGTGTTTTCTTATGACCCTTGACATCAAGTTGAAGAATGCCCTTTTCTCCATAAATGACAGGAAAATCAGCATCAGGGACAAAGCCGAAATTAGGTATTTCCCCATGTTTCTGGTAGTACTTCATACATCCCATACCACTTTCTTCATCTGTTCCTAAGATCATAAAGACTCTTTTTTGTGGTTTAAAACCAGAGTCCTTTAGTATTTTCATCGCTGTATATGCAGCAACACTAGGACCTTTATCATCTTGTGATCCTCTTCCGATGATATAGCCATCTTTGATGGTGGCACTAAAAGGATCAACGCTCCATCCTTTCCCAACAGGAACCACATCCAAATGACCCAAGACACCCATAATTTCTGTGCCTTCTCCAAATTCAATGACCCCAGCATATCCTTCTAGATCTCTGACTTTAAATCCATCAGCTTTAGCCATATCCAACATATAATCTAAAGCAACTCTTAATGTTTTCCCAAATGGGGCATTAGGTGCGATCGTTTCTGGATC
>CAIXIN010000240.1 GCA_903919545.1 uncultured bacterium
CATATGGGGATCTTACTTGAAAGTGGTATCGTAAGTGCTCGTAAAATGGGTAAATGGACTTATTATTCGCTTAATCCCTTAGGTTGTTTATCCGCAGTCGATGAGTTAAAAAAGATCGTAAGTCCAAAAGAAAGTACCGCAAGTTCTTGCGTGTGTGAATGAGATGAAGAAACAAAATTTAGAAGGTATCAATTTCTTTCAGAAATATTTAACTTTATGGGTTGCCTTATGTATGGCTTTAGGGGTCTTGATTGGGAAATTCATCCCAGCTTTTCCTATCTTCTTTAATCAATTTGAAGTAGCGAAAGTATCGATCCCTGTCGCCATTCTCATATGGGTCATGATTTATCCTATGATGATGAAAGTCGATTTCCAAAGCATCAAGAACGTTAGAAAGAATCCTCAAGGACTCTATGTCACATGGATCACCAACTGGATCATCAAGCCCTTTACGATGTTTGGGATCGCTGCTTTCTTCTTCTTTGTGGTCTTTAAATCATTTATGAGTACTGAACTCGCTCAACAATATCTCGCAGGCGCAATTCTATTAGGAGCGGCACCTTGTACAGCGATGGTCTTTGTATGGAGCAGCTTAACCAAAGGTAATCCTGCTTATACTGTTGTCCAAGTCGCCACCAACGATTTGATCATACTGATCGCTTTTATCCCCATCGTAAAGTTTCTATTAGGAGTAGGTAATGTAAGTGTACCTTGGGATACCTTGATCTATTCAGTAATCTTGTTTGTGGTGATCCCCTTAAGCGCTGGTATCTTAACGAGATTTGTGGTCGTTAAACGAAAAGGACTCGATTATTTCGAATCAAAGTTCTTACCTAAATTTGATAACTTAACTATCTTAGGTCTACTCTTGACTCTGATTTTACTCTTCTCCTTTCAAGGAGACACCATCCTAAACAATCCTTTCCATATCCTACTGATTGCGATTCCTCTTACGATTCAGACCTTCTTGATTTTCTTCATCGCTTATTTTGGAAGTAAGGTCTTAAAACTACCTCACGAGATCGCAGCCCCTGCGGGGATGATTGGCGCGTCTAATTTCTTTGAATTGTCTGTGGCTGTCGCCATTGCCTTGTTTGGGACAACTTCCCCAGCTGTACTTGCGACTGTCGTAGGCGTCTTGACTGAAGTCCCTGTGATGTTGATCTTAGTTAAGATCTCTAATTCGACTACGCATTGGTGTGAACCTAAATCATCCTCAGTTGTATCATCTACGATCTTAAGTGATCAACCCAACGAAGCTTAAAAAGTCCATTGGACAAGGAGAACCCCATGAAAACTGTCTTGTTTATCTGTATCCATAATTCAGCTCGTAGTCAAATGGCAGAAGCATTTCTTAATCGATTAGGTCAAGGTGAATACACTGCGGAAAGTGCAGGTCTAGAACCAGGCACACTAAATCCTTATGTGGTAGAAGTCATGAAAGAGATTGGTTATGATATCTCTCAAAATGAAACCAAGTCTGTCTTTGATTTCTATAAAGCTGGTAAACGATATACCTATGTGGTTAAAGTCTGTGATGCGATGAACGGTCAACGTTGCCCTATCTTCCCAGGTGCCCTCAATACCTTAAGCTGGAACCTAGAAGATCCTTCATCAGCGAGTGGATCTCATGAGGATAAACTCAAGAGAACTCGTCAGATACGTGATCTCGTATTAGAAAAAGTAAAAGCATTTATTAAAGATCCAGTAAGTAGTGAACAACTCTAAGAAAAGCGTCCTTGAATGATCAAGGACGCTATTTTTATTCGATTTCGAAATCTCCACTAATAGACTTATGATTCAACTTGATTGATCCATCACCGATGACGATGGATTTATTGTGACGAGGTGTATCGTAGTCTTCATCACCGATGCGTAATTCACCACTGTTTGAGATGAATGAAACGGTCAATCCTTTATGATCTATATCCATTTCCAATTGGACATCACCACTGATCGTATTGGCGCTTAAGTTCTTGATCGATTTGGCTTCTAAACAGGCATCACCAGAAGTCGTATTGATTCTGATGTCTTCAGCAGTTCCTTCATAGTTGATGTCTCCACTGACGCTTTCGACTGACAAGATCTTACCTGTATGGGAATCGACTTCGATATCTCCACTGACACTTCTCAGTTGAAGTTGACCACCGATACTTGAACAGTTTATATCGCTTGAGACCCCATTGATCAAAATGAGATCCGCATTGATGTCATCGAGACCAATGTCTCCACTAACGCTATGAACTTCAAGTGTTTCGAAGTTCAATTCATCGATCTTGATATCTCCGCTGGCTGTCTTACACTTCAATTCTTTAAGTGAATTAGGTAACTCTAAATGGAGATCTACAGGATCAAGACTGCTTTTAAAAATCTTATTGATCGAAGAGACAGTCACATAAAGAGTCTTGCCTTCTTGTCTAGAAGTAACTTCTGTGGAAAGCTTCCCTAGTAACTTCTTTGAGATCTCATAATCCACATGAGCTTGATTGTCATCAGAGACATTAATCGTAACATCCGCATGTAGACCATCGATGATGACCTTCTCCACATCTTCACTATAGATACGATCAGATTTAGATTCATATACGTGAGGTGATTCTAAACGCTTAAGATCTAAAGACTCAATCAAGTCTTCTACTGATCCTAAATGGGCGATGATGGCTTCTTCAGTTTGTCCTTCAGATAAACCAATATCGAAGTGTTCCTTAAAATCTGCCATTAATTCTTCTTTATCTTTTGGATCGATTCCACTTAAGGCTTCATCCAAGGCTTTTAGATATTCTTTTTGGTTCATGGTTTCACCTTTCTATTGGATCAATCGATCCACTTGGCCAACGAACTCTAACCAACCAGATTTAAGTTCTTGGGTATAAGACATGCCTTTTTCAGTCAACTTATAATACTTACGTGCAGGACCTCCTGCAGTTTCAACCAGATAAGTCTCAAAATAATTCTCATCTTTCAATCGACGTAATAAGAGATAAAGGGTACCACTGGCAACACTCATTTCTTCAGAGATGGTTTCTGTCAGTTCATATCCGTATTTATCACCCTTGGCCAATTGAGCCAATACACAGAGCTCTAAAACGCCTTTTTTAAATTGTGCATTCATAATGTTCCTCCTTGTGCCTTTAATATATCACTATCTATGTAGTAATACAACATATATTGTTAAGAAATTTACGAAAGTTAAAAAAAGAC
>CAIXIN010000241.1 GCA_903919545.1 uncultured bacterium
ATGTGAAGCCAATACTTCTGGGGAATTAAGAGGCTTTGTGTCTAATCCAGAAGTTCTTTTGATCAATGAAACAACCAATAAATTAGATGTAGGTAAGGCTGTTGGGAAAGATGGGACCTTAAGGGTCATTCGTAATACCCATATGAAAGCAGATTTTACTGGAACTGTAGAACTACAGACTGGTGAGATCGGAGATGATTTCGCCTATTACTTTACTGTAAGTGAACAAACCCCATCCGCTGTCTCATTAGGCGTCTTGGTTGGGAAAGACAATGAGATCTTAGCCTCTGGTGGCCTACTCATTCAACTGATGCCTAGCGCTACAGAAACTGACCTCTTGATGACGGAAGATGTGGTTAAACATCTACGTCCTATCTCAGAAATGATCCATAATGGGATGACTCCAGATGAGATCGCTTTAGCGCTTTTTGAAGAAGTTGAGATCATGGGAGTCCAAACCTTACAATTTAAATGTAGCTGTAGTAAAGATAGACTTCATGATGCCTTATCGACCATCGATAAAGATGAACTCGAACTGATGATCAACGAAGACAAAGGCGCAGAGATCACCTGTCATTTTTGTAATACGACCTATACCTTTAGTGAAGCAGATCTTCATAATATCCATAGGACAAACTAAATGAGTGCTTGGAAGATAAGAGACATAGAAATCAAAAATCAAGTGGTTATCGCACCACTGGCAGGGATAAGTAATCCTGCTTTTAGATCGATCCTAGCGTTATATGGACCGGGTTTGATCACCAGTGAAATGATCAGTGATAAGGCCATTTGTTTCAATAACGTCAAGACCTTAGATATGACCAAAGTCTATCCCAATGAACACCCAATAGCTTTACAACTCTTTGGGGAAGATGTGGAATCGATGGTTAAAGCGGCCATCTATTTAGATACCCAAACTGATTGTGACATCATCGACATCAATATGGGTTGTCCTGTCCCTAAGATCGTAAAAGGATCAGGAGGAGCTTCGCTTTTAAAGGATCCTCAGCGAGCCTTTGCGATCGCGAAAGCTGTCGTTGAAAGCGTAAAGAAACCTGTCACTGCGAAGATAAGAATAGGTTGGGATAAACAAAACATCAATGCGGTAGAAATGGCCATTGGTTTAGAAAAAGCAGGCATCTCTGCGATCTCCGTTCATGGGAGAACTCGTAGTGCGATGTATTCAGGAACTGTCGATTATGAGATGATAAGACAAGTCAAAGCAGCCGTTAAGATCCCTGTCATCGCCAATGGAGACATTAAAAGTGTCCAAGGCGCAAAAGACGTACTTAAGCTTACAGGTTGTGATGCGGTCATGATTGGAAGAGGCATCTTAGGAAGACCTTGGTTTATCAACGATCTGGTTCATGGGCTAAACGATAAAGAAACAGAGTTTATCGATCTTAAAGAACGCTTTAGAATCGCTCAGCTCCATGCGTCTAAACTGATCGAACTTAAAGGTGAACTCACTGCGATGAAAGAAATGAGAACTCATTTTAATTGGTATATCGCAGGTTTACCTCATAATCATAAGATACGCAATGACGTTTCACAGATGACAAGCTATGCTCAATTTGATAAGATAATTGCGGACTATATCAACACACTAGAAAACGGAGGTTCAGTATGACCCAGAATTTAACAGAACAAGAATTGGTAAGAAGACAAAAACTGGAGAGCCTCAAAGAAAAAGGAATCGAACCTTTTGGGGAAGCTTTTAAAACGACCCATCATAGTAAAGAAATATTCGATCTTTATAAAGATAAAACCAAAGAAGAATTGGCTGAAATGAATGTGCCTTGTGTCATCGCAGGTCGTATTATGACCAAGCGTGATATGGGTAAAGCAGGCTTTATGCATCTTTTAGATCGAGATGGACAGATCCAAGTCTATCTAAGAAAAGATGTCTTAAGTGAACTTGATTTTGGATTGTTTCTAGATGCTGATCTAGGAGACATCGTTGGGATCACAGGATCCATCTTTAGAACCAATCATGGGGAACTATCGATAAAAGCAGACCATTATCATCATCTCACCAAAGCCCTTCGTCCATTACCAGATAAGTTTCATGGTTTAGCTGATGTGGAAGAAAGATATAGACGAAGATATGTAGATCTTATCGTAAACGAAGAAGCGCGTAAGGTTGCCTTTACACGTCCTAAGATCATCAGAGCTCTTCAACATTACTTCGATGGGATTGGATTGATCGAAGTAGAGACACCTGTATTACAGCCTATTCTAGGAGGTGCTGCAGCGCGTCCTTTCGTTACCCATCATAATACCTTAGATATGGATTTCTACCTACGTATCGCCACAGAATTACCTCTGAAGCGTTTGATCGTAGGAGGTATGGAAGGGGTCTATGAGATCGGAAGACTCTTCAGAAACGAAGGCATCTCCAATCGACATAATCCTGAGTTTACTACCGTAGAAGCCTATATTGCTTATTCTGATATGCCTGGGATGATGAGCACAGTTGAGAACTGTATCGAATCTGTATCCAACGAAGTATTGAATACAACCGATGTCCCTTGGGGAGAAAACACCATCAGTTTAAAAGGTCCTTATAAAAGGATCCATATGGTGGATGCGATAAGAGAAGCTTGTGGCGTAGATTTCTTTAAAGTGACTTCATTAGAAGAAGCATTAGATATCGCAAAGACACATCATATCCCTGTCGCTAAACATCAACGTTCTTTCGGTCATATCGTCAATCTCTTCTTTGAGGAAACCGCAGAAAAGACTTTGATCCAACCTACTTTCGTTTATGGTCATCCGATTGAGATCTCACCTTTAGCGAAGAAGAATAAACAAGATCCTCGTTTTACTGATCGCTTTGAGCTCTTCATCGATGGTAGAGAATACGCCAATGCCTTCTCTGAACTCAATGATCCTATCGATCAAAGAGAACGTTTTGAAGCCCAGATGAAAGAAAAAGATCTAGGTAATCTAGAAGCCAATGAGATGGATGTGGATTTCGTAGAAGCACTGGAATATGGGATGCCTCCTACAGGAGGTCTAGGAATTGGGATCGATAGATTGATCATGCTATTGACCAATCAACAGACCATCCGAGAAGTTATCTTATTCCCACACATGAGAAATAGAGAAGTATAAACATTAACACCTGATTCATTTCAGGTGTTTTTTTAATGGGTATATAATTTGACTTATTAAATGTTAAACATTAAATGGTTAAGTAACTTAATAATAAACAAAGGAGAAGTATGGAACTTAAACAACAGTATTTAAACGCATTGAATGTTTTAGATAAAGATACTGCTTTATCGTTGATTACCAATGCCTTAGATAAGAAACAAATCGATTTGATCAGTGTCTATCAAGGTATTCTTTCTCATGCCTTAGAAGTTGTAGACAATAAGGATCACAATGTATGGGAAGAACACATCAAGACACAGATCGCATCATCGAAATCAAAGATGGAAGAATCATCTTAGATATTAATCAATAGACATAAGCGCTTCAATATATGAGGTGCTTTTCTTATAAATTCGAATATTTTCACCTAAAGTGCGAATAAAACGCGTTTTTAGTAAAAATATTAGAATAAAGAGTTTAAGTGATTGGTAATGTATACTAATATGTAAAAGAGACTTTGATTGATTAAACAAAGCATCCATAAATAAACTAAAAGGTGGGGTAGATTATGAAATATCTTAAGGAAAATTATAAACGCTATTTAATAACGGATTTTCTTTTTTCTTTAGTTTCGTACAATCTATTATTGAATATCAATTCTGCTAGACCAGGAGCTGTCGATAAGGTGGAAGCTGCGTTATATATAACAGGAATACTTCTACTTCTATTAAATGCTTCATTCTTTATCACATTCTTGATCAGTAGATTATTTAAAAAGAAACTTCCACTACTAGTGCTTATTGGGATAGAGATCCTTATTTTTCTTGGTTTATTTAGTATTTCAATTCTCATCACACAGTAAATAAATGAATTTAAAAGAGTCCTCGCTGGACTCTTTCTGTTGCGGTTTCTATGTAAGATCTATCTGAGTTATAACGACTGAGACACTTTTTATAAACTCATCTTTTAGAGCTTGTAGTCTTAGGAAATGAGGCAAAGTCTTATGAAGCGTCAATGCGTCTTTATCGATCCATTTCTCTACGAGTAAGAGCTCATCAGGACGATCGACTGAAAGGAAATAATCATAAGCGATGTTTCCTGCTTCTTGACGAGAAGCTTCTTGAAGTCCCTCTTTTAGAATAACTTCATGAAAGGCTGATCTTAAACCAGGTTTGGTTGTATAAGTAACCACAATTAATAAGTAAGAAGATGTATTGTTCATTGGATTCTCCTTTAATGAGACTAATAATCTAGTTTAGAAGTAAAGTAACGCTCTAAAAATGTTTTGTATTCATCACTTTCTATGGACTTCCATCCCCCAACTTTGAAATCAAGCTCAGAATCATATTTCGTGAATTGGGCATAGCCAGCGTGACACACGATTCTATAGGAATCGTCATTTAGAGTAAACAATACACACTTGCCTCCAAAACTTGGTGGATCTCCAAATCCGTAACTCTTGAATGACAGATCAGATAAATCATTTAAGAGGGAACTTGTATTCAAAGGATCTAGAGTCTCAAGTACTGCGTAATCATCACTATAATCATAATCTACTAAATCGATTCTTTCGATTTTGTCTTGAAGGATGGTAAAATCGAATTTTACTGGTGGTTCACGGAATATCTGAACAGATGCAGCTAAAGTAAAGAAAAGTAAATATGGTAGTGTGACCCCAACCACAGCGATGGCTGCGATTTGCTTGTTGGTTAAGGATTTAGGTAGTTTTAATTTCATAGTTTAATCTTCGTTTTCTTTAGGGTTCCATCTCTTCCCATAGCTCGAATCAAGCCATGGATTGGTTTATCAAACCAAGGACGATCATGGACCGCTGCGACACTCCACATGATTCCAGTATAACCATTTGGATCTCGCCCATCAAGGAAATAAGTGTCGTTGAGATGGATCAAGATCTTGATGGCTTCTTCAGGACTTTCACTCCAAAAAAGAACCATCTTCGCCCAATACATACGCAAATAAGAATTTAAGTAACCTGTTTCTCTGACCATTTTTTGACAGGTATTCCATAGTTCATCATGTGTCAATCCATCCTCGAACTGTTTAAGTGTATACACATAATTTCTTGGATCATTTCGATGGGCATTCAAAGATGCTTGCGCCCAAGGCCAAGCACCACTGAGCTCGTCATAATGTTCGCAGTAGAAACAGTAATTCTCTGCGAGCTCTCGACGAACCATCGCTTCCTCAATAAACAAAGGCGCATTGGGGTGATTTGAATTCTTTACGTCCCTAATCATTTTTAAAGGGGAGATCATCCCAAAATGAAGATACGCGGAAAGGTTGGATTGTCCTTGAGAGTTGATCTCATTACGACGATCATAGTTTTCAAGTCGGTGGTCTATGAAGTCTTCTAAAATTCTATTGGCGGCGTCTTCTCCTGGAATAAAAGAGGAAAGCGTTAATGATTCCAAGTTACTATTCTTCATCAATTTCTCTGCTTCTTCTAAGGTAAAAAAAGAATTAATCGAAGAGGTATAAGGATGAGAAATCAATGGATAGTTTTTCTCAAGATAAGGTTCGAAATTGTTCATGATTTTTGCACGAATGGTTTTCGCGGAATACTCTAGTTTAGGAGAAGTGATCCACACAGGTATGACACAAGCCGTATTGATTCTGTGAAAAAGGATCTTATTTTCAAGTGCCCATTTTGAGACGGATTCATGAAGAAGCTTAATAGGTCTTAGTGGATTGTGTTCAGTATATATCGCACTGATTTCTATCTTTTTTGAGAGTTTTTGGAGTTGATAAAGGGATTGACCTTGAGTAACGAGTGTAGAGATGTTGAGTTTCTTTAGTTTAAGAGAAACTTCAACTAAACCTTTTAATAGGAAGTCCATGTTTCTTGTATTCGCATGAGGAAAATCATCGATGAGATTGAAAAAGACAATTAAAGGCTCTTGTCTAGAGAGGGCAAATTGTTGAGCTTCATAGAGCGCTTGATTATCGATCGTGCGTAAAGCACGTGATATCCAATAGACGACATGTTTCATAGGTCTATCATATCAAATAAAAATCCCTTACGGGATTTTTAGAGACCACATTTAAGCTGTGCGTTACAGTTGGTGCAAGTATTGCATCCACCGATTTCTTCAACGACACCTTCTAAACAGATTGGACAGATATCACCGACTTCAACGCCGATGTTTCTATCCATACGATCAGATCTAAGATCTGTTTTCTTTTCTTCAACTTGTTGTTCTTTAACGTTGACCCCAAAGTCTTTGACGAGGTCCATTTGAGCCCAGTTCTTATCTTCATCATTACTGAGAGAAAGGACTTGAGAATCACGACTTCCATCGACATACACGGTTCCGCCTTTGGCTTTCCCATCATAGAGACGTTCATAGATCTTTTGGACTTGTTTAACGGAGAAGCCTTTAGGGGCGTTGACTGTTTTGGAGATCGAAGAGTCGATCCAACGTTGAATTGCACATTGGGTATCAGCGTGTTCTTCAGGTGTAAGATCCATCGCTGAAACGAAGAAATCAGGTAAGGTTTGACGTGTATATTCTGGATGAAATGCCAACCAGTCTTCTACGATCTGGGCGTTGACTTCGATGAATTTACCAAGTCTTCCGCTTCTAAAGTAGGAGAATGAGAAGTAAGGTTCTAATCCAGTTGATACCCCAACCATGGTTCCTGTGGAACCAGTAGGGGCTATGGTTAATAAGTGAGAATTACGGATCCCATGTTTGAGGACACCACTACGGATATCATCGTTCATTTGTCTCATATAGCCTGTGTTAATGAAAGCTTCACGACTAGTCAAGAATGGGAATGATCCTTTTTCAGCGGCTAAGTCGATGGATTCTGTATAAGCTGCTTCGGCGATGGTTCTAAAGATCTCATCGATGGCGACTAAAGATTGTTTTGAACCATAACGTAGACCAGCCCAGATCAATAGATCATGAAGACCCATAACACCTAAACCTACACGGCGTTCACCAGTGGCTTGTTTTTGATTGGGTTCTAAGAAGTATGGCGTATCATCGATGACGTCATCTTGCATACGTACACAGATCTTAACGCTATCGGCGAGTTCCTTATACAGGATCTTACCGCTCTTACGATCGACGAAATTGGCTAAATTGATGGCGGCTAAGTTACATACACTATAGGCCGCTAAAGGTTGTTCACCACAAGGATTGGTGGCGACAACTTTTTGTCCATAAGCTTTCGCATTGGTCATGTCGTTGGCGTTGTCGATGAAGAAGATTCCAGGTTCTGCAGAATAGGTTGAACAGAAACTGACGAGATCCCATAGATCTCTGGCTTTTATCGTTCTATAGACTTTGATAGGATAACCCATGGCTTGCCATTCTCTGACATCACCACAGTCTTGCCACTTGGCATCATAGTCATCTTTTTGTTGTTTCGTATAATTCTGTAGATCTGGGAAACGAAGTTCGAAGTCGCGGTCATGTTTAACTGCTTCCATGAATTCTTTTGTAAAGGTTACTGAAATATTGGCACCTGATAAGAATTCAGGGGCATGGACTTCTAGTTTACCTCCATCGATCAACATCTCTCTTGCGTATTCAACGACTTGAGGAGCAGCATTCTTACTGTCGACGACTGCTTCATATAGTTCTCTTTCAACTCTTGTCAAAGGAACGAATTTTAGTTTACGTTTAGCTTCTTCTACAATCTGATGATCTTTAGAGTTTTCAGTGAGCCATTTTAAGACCTTGGCATTTTGCATCTTAGATACAATGAATTCGATGATGTCTGGATGCCAATCTGCCAACATGATCATTTGGGCACCACGACGACTTCCACCTTGTTCAACCAAATGAGTTAAATTAGCGATATCGTTGAGCCAACTGACTGCGCCTGATGATTTACCACCTACGCCTTTCGCAGGGGCGCTCTTAGGTCTAAGTGTAGATCCATTGGTTCCTACACCACCACCTCTAGACATGATCTCCATGACTTCTGCACGGTGATTGGAGATGCCTCCTCTACTGTCATGAATAAAAGGCATAACGAAACAGTTGAAGTAAGTAACTTGTGTACCACTACCAGCCCCATACAGTACTCTACCTGCAGGTATGATGTTCATTTTAGCGAGTTCATCAGCGAAAGATGTACTGAACTTTTCTTTAAGTTCAGGAGTTTGTTCAGTAGACGCTAAAGACTTACCTACACGTTTAGCGATCTGTTCATAAAAGATCTCTAATGGTTTTTCTACTTGTTTAAAAGGACGGACAATGAGCCCTGTTTCGGCTTCTTTTTCATCTTCCAAAATAGCTCTGAACTCTTCGTCGAGCTTAATTGTAACTTCTTCTTTTTCTTTATCCATCTTCGTAATGATCCCAATGCCTCGAGCTGGAAACTTAGGATCTTCTTTTACGATGGTAACGACGAGGTCATTGACCCCAAGGGTCTTAAGACTTCTGTCTTTTTGAGAATATCTATCCAACATAACCAAACGACTTACTCCTGAATGGGCTAATGAAAAGCTTGGCTCAATAGGGAAAATGTGTGTGAAATGCGTGGTGATGTCGTGGTTTAATTTAAAAATAGTTTCTTTCTGATACATATGATTTCCCGTCCCTTCTTCTATAAACATCGTGCTACTATTTTATCATATAAAACTAAAACTTCGTTTTCATTCTATTTACATTTATCCGATAAGTACGAAAATATAGTCTGAAAGCCTATTCATAAATATGAGGAGACTTTCAGGTTGATTGCTTTCTTCATGTAGTCGAATGATGGTGCGTTCTGCACGTCTACAAATCGTTCTTGCGACATTGATTTGCGCATTTTTAGGATCATCATAAGGATAGATGAAGCCATTATAAGCTTCTCTTCTACTCATGATGATCTTCTCCATAAACTCAGTGGTTTCTTTGAAGTCAGGAACTTCTTTATAGCCCGCTAAATAAGATCCGATTTCAATCAGTTTCTTAATAGGGGTCTCAAAAAGTTCTCGATCACCTTTCGTGATCGATTGGGTCAAGATAAGATTGGCGATAAGTTCATCGATGGTGCCCATCGCATCTACTCTAAAAGATCCTTTTGAGACAATACTGTCTTTAAGATAAGTAGTTCCCTTATCTCCCGTTTTCGTAGTTACGACGCCCATATCTGCTTTCCGCCTTTCTGATCAAGTTACTTAGAAGTTTATTGATCGGTTCAAACAACAATAAGATCAAAGTATAATTCGCAAAGCCATGAAGTAGATCAAAACCTAAGCCCATGATCCAATAAGATATACCCATCGATAATCCATACAATAATGCGTGTTGTAGGGCGAAAAGGAAACCGAAGGCCAGGCCAAATAGACCTCCCAGAATGGCCATTCGATGTGCTTTCATTAATGTTAGTGGCTTGGTGATCTGAGTCAGTATGACCAGTAGGCTCCATATCCATAGATAACCTAAGACCCAATCCGCAAAACCCCAATAGAGACCTTCTAATAAGGTAAACAGGACCACCACTAAAACACCGTCTTTAAACTTAAATAGGACCGCGATACTCATTAAAAGCAAGGTCACCAACTCTACATTAGGCAAAAGTGCCAAGGTCAATTGGGCCATAAAAAGCATCGCCGCCAATAAGGCTAAGATAAGGTATTTTAGTAGAGGTCTCATTAATAACCCATACTTAGAGAAAAGGTAAAGATGTCTTTATCGTGGATAGGATTCACGTCGATTCCACCACAATATCCAGCCGCTATACATTCAGCGTTGGTTGTGGAGGCATAGACCCACCAAGGACCTGCTTCTTTCGATTCAAGTTCATTGATCTTGGTGATGAAGCGACCATAGAGATCGGTCTTGTTTCCAGAATACACGATGCTTAAACGTTGATCTGCGATCATTTCATCTAAAAGGTCTCCTAATGTTTCCGCATCAGTTTTGACCGTTTTATCGAATAAGACGACTTGTTTATCGTCTTGGATGACGATTTGAATGGATTTAGAGCCTTGATCTAACTGAGAATCTGAGTAGATCTTATAGGCACCTAAACTTAACACTAACACTAAAAAAGCTAAACCAATTCTTACTGCATTTTTCTTCATGTTGCCTCCTTCAATAAAAACACACATCTAAGGGATGTGTGAAAAAAGACAGGCTTGTCTTTTTATCTTTTTCCCAGAAGATAAAAGCGTTGCGGATATAGGGCAGGTCTACTGGCTGGTCTTTCATCCTTGAGGAACCTTCCCGTTTTCACAGTGGTATGTCTCCTCTTGTCCGGACCTACAGTTGCTGGGACAGCTTCGTTTAATCGAATTCCCTTTTGAGCTTTTAAAAAGCACCGTATTTCGCAATCTCATTATAAGTCATCCCATCTTAAGATTCAATCAAACGATTAAGAAAAACTCCCGTTAAGGAGTTTGACTTTAGAAAGGGTTAATTAATCTTCGTCTTCCTCATCCTCTTCATCTTCTTCGTCTTCTTCTTCATGTTCATCTTCGTCATCTTCATCGTCATCTTCATCGTCATCATCGTCATCATCATCTTCACCTGAAGTTGTGGTTGAACCGGTGGTCGTATCGATACCGTTGGCGGTCAATGCGGTATTCACATCGAGTTCTAGTGCCGCATAATCAGGATTGACTGCGTTGAGTCGAGCGAGGAAGTCTGTTACGTCGATGCCTAAGAGTTTGAGTTGATTGATCTTGGCTGAGAGTTCTTGGAAGAGGGTCTGTGATCCAGCACCTGTAGAACCAGTACTCGTATCGACCCCATTAGCGGCCAATAAGCCTTTTAATGTGGTTTCCAATGCGTATAGATCAGGATTTGTGCCTGCGAGAAGTGCTTCATAAGCACTCACATCGAGTCCTAAAGCTTTAAGTTGTTTGATCATATCGGTTAATAAAGTAACGATGGCGTCTTTATCAGCGGTGGTCAAGGTAGATCCAGTGGATGTATCGACCCCATTGAGGTTCAATAAGGCAACCAATTCTTTTTCGATGGATTGTAAATCTGCCCCATCAGCAGCTAAGTATGTTTCATAACCAGAGACATCAAGTCCTAAGGCTTTCAGTTGAGCTAAGAGACCTTCGATGACGACTTTCATGTCGGCTTTTGCGGTATCGCTTAAACTGGATCCTGCTTGTACATCTGGATCTAAGGCAGCCCATAGGGCCAAGACATCTGCTTTTAATACAGCGAGGTTTTCACCTTCAGCTATTAAACGAGCTCTTAAGGCAGTCACATCGACGCCAGCTCTTTCTAAACGATCAAGGAAACGTTCTAATAAGGATACAGTATTTAAAGTTGTCTTTTTAACGATGTGGGAAATCGCTTCTAAGAGTTCAAGATTTCCAGAAGTCTTTAAGAAATCAGCTACGCTCATGATTTCACCGTTGACGTTGACCAATCCATTAATGACGTAGAGTCCTAATGGAACGTTCTTATCTAAGGCATCTAACCATTGTTGAAGGGTAGCTTTAATCAAGGCAACGTTGACATCATCACTGACATCTTCTTTATTCAAGGCTTCAATCAACAAATCATTTAAATGATCAGCAGCACTTTCATCGCCTTCATGGGCTGGTGCTGTAGTGACCAAGACATAATCAGATAATGTAGGGTCCATTAAGAAACCAGCTTCTTGGGCTCTTAAGATAATTGCTTCTACGACCAAAGCCGCATCTTGACCAATAAGATCACTTACTAGGATCTTTTCAGCGTCTGTGTTTTCAGCTTCGATTGAAATGACGAGATTATTCGCGTCGACTTCTAGTGTAAAGCTTGGGTTGATATCGATCGAGATGATGGCTGTAGCGAGAGATCCAGAGATCTTGCCTTTTCCTAAACCATCATAGAATGATCCAAAGACCACCAAACACACTAAACTGACACTGATGAGGGCGTTTCTTAACCAAAAAGAATCTTTCTTCTTGGTGGCTTTTAAACCTAGACCTTTACTTAGTTCTGAATACATCTTCTCTTCGTTCATGACGTTTTTCGTCATCGCACTTCTTAGTTTACTCATTGACTTCTCCTTTAGGGATAAACCTGTCTCATCTTGTTCGAGATCAGTTTTACTTAAATAGTTTCAAAAAAAGATAAATAGTTTATTTTTTGTCTAATTTATCTTTTAGTGTTTGGATGGCTCGATAATATCGAGTCTTGATGGTGTTTTCGCTTAGATCGACTTGTTTGGCGATCTCTGCGAAAGTAAGTTCATATCTAAAGCGTCCTGCGATGATCTTTTGATCAAGTGGACTTAAGGTCTTGACTTGATCATAGATGGCTTCAACGGAGAACTTATCGATGGTTTCTAATGCGAGATCTGTTTCTGAAGGAAAGTTATCTAAGATGTCAACTTCAGCTTCTATAGTGTTCTCGTTGGTGATGGCCTTATCCTTATAATAGGAGGCCAATTCATTCTTCGCCAATTCTAATAGATAAGCGACTGGATTATCGATAGTTTTATTGGGAACGATCACATAACGATAATAAGAGGCATACACGTTTTGAACGATGTCTTCCGCATCCGCCAACTGGGCAGTTTTAAAATAGACAAATTTAGATAGTGTCTTAAAACTAGCGTGATATACGGAATCGAAAAGTTCAGATTGACGGTTCATAGACACAGTTTAGCTTTATTAGATTAAAATTCAATTAAAATGTTTATTTGTTTTTTCACAAGCAAGCTCTTAAGGGTAGTATTTCTCAGTGCTTTCCTGTAAACTTTATGAGAGGTCACCTTATGAGAGAAATCACCCCAACTGAATCTAAACAACTCATGATCGAGGTATTGGATGCGTATGCGAAGTTTTGTGATCAGCATCAACTACGCTACTATCTTACCTATGGGACGCTCTTAGGTGCCGTTAGACATCAAGGCTTTATCCCGTGGGATGATGATGTAGATGTGATGATGCCTAGACCTGATTATGAGAAGTTTCTCGATCTATCTAAAAATGGTTTAGGTCCTAAGATGAAAGTAGATTCATTTAAGACCAATCCTAACTATATCTATCCTTATGCGAAAGTGATCCATGAGGATACCTTGGTCATCGAGGAATTCTATAACTATAATACAGGGATCTATATCGATATCTTTCCTGTAGATGGTTTACCAACAGATCCTACTGACAGATCCGAGCATTATCAAAAGATGGCCAAGACACGTAAGTTTCATAGTCTTGCCTATAGACATAAGACCCATTGGGACAATCCAATAAAGAACCTTAGAATGAAGATCTTGATTCAGTTGATCCACATTTATGGGGATCATAGAATCTTGAAACACATCGATGATTTAGCGAAATCGATCGATTATGATCAAAGTACTACAGTAGGGATCATTGTATGGGGCTATGGGGGAAGAGAAGCCTGCCTCAAAGAAGACATGAGCTTATCGATGAATCTGCCTTTTGAGACCCTTACTCTTAAAGCACCACAGAATACCCATGCGTGGTTAAAACAAGTCTATGGGGATTATATGACACCTCCTCCTTTGGATAAGCGTGCTTCTACCCACATCAGTAAGAACTTTTGGGTAGATTAGATAAAATAATCTAAGAAATGATCCTTTAAAAAGCATAAAAGATGGCTTCACTTTATCGAAGCCATCTTTTTATGACTTCATCATTAAGGATAGTTTACAAGGTCTTATTGGGGTGTTATAATCTTTTAACGGGTAGATATTAATTTATTTACTCCTTGCC
>CAIXIN010000242.1 GCA_903919545.1 uncultured bacterium
AAGAAGATTTTAAAAATCATTGGTAAAAGTGCCATATGATGGCCCTTTTATTGGACAGTTATTCCTGAAAATCAAGAAAAAATGATATAATAAGAAGGCTGACGAAAGGCGGGTCAAGACCAAAAACAACAACACCCTTACTTCCTTAATTAACCCAATCCCCCATCATTTCTCAGGCTTCACCTAAACATTAGGCGCAAGCTGAATCGCGTCAGGCGGGCGAGCATGCCAAGATCTTAGGATCTTTGTAAGTATGCGACCAAGGACCACTAGGTCTAGACCCCGCTAAAACCATGACAGAGAGAATGCTGGCCATATTTTTGGACAAGGCATTTGCCTTATTCAAAATTCATGATATTGTATACATGTCCATCTGGAGTACGTTAGAGATCAAGCTCAGTGATCGTACAGCAACCTTTTAAGTAAGGTGCTAATGCTTGTCGATGAATTACAAGTCTTTTGTAACCTCATCGAATCGATGGGGTTTTCTTTTTGAGCCCCCGGACGAAGTGATTTGTTGTGTAAACTGCACGCGGAGGTGCCCATGGAAAAAAAGAATAACACACTACCCAACCAAATTGATGACCTCCTAGAAGAAGATTTCGAAGAAGACGACATCAAGACTTCCAGTGAATCACTGTCTGCCATCACTTTAATGGTCAACAGCTTTCCTCGCTTAACAGCAGAAGAAGAAATAAGATATGGCCGTATGATTCAGGAAGGTCTTAAGGTGGATGAGTTTGATCATTCGCCTGAAGCCTACCGAATCCGTAATATCGGTCTAACCGCTAGAAATACCATGATTGAAAGTAACTTACGTTTGGTAAAAAGTATTGCCTATCAATTTGACAAGCGTGGGGTCATGGTTCAAGACCTTTTTCAAGAAGGTTCTATTGCCTTGATGGA
This sequence comes from uncultured bacterium, assembly GCA_903919545.1. Classification (GTDB taxonomy): domain Bacteria; phylum Bacillota_I; class Bacilli_A; order Erysipelotrichales; family Erysipelotrichaceae; genus UBA2212. The sequence continues at coordinate 907 of CAIXIN010000242.1, forward strand.
ACAAGTCAATCGTTTTAATCCTGAACGGGGTTTCCGCTTTTCAACTTTCGTATATCCTTATATTGAACAGAAAATCAAACGTTTCGTTCAAGCTCATCATAACGACATTCGTTTACCGCTTAACTTTCAAGATAAGCTCTCTAAAATAAAAGGGGTTCAATCCTACTTACTTCAAGAACTTGGTCAAAAACCTAGTCCTTTAGAAATCGCTATTTGTATTCAAATAGGCAACCCTGCTTTCGCTCAAGCTGTTTCAGAAGGTACAGACCTTATTGAACTGGGTAGGACCTTAAGCTTTGGGGACTATAATCCTGCTTTTATTACCAAAGCTCTTAATACACAAGGCCAAGTCCTTAGTTTAGACGATGTCATCTCAGAAGATGATGACCGTACCTTAATGGATAAAATCGTCGACACAGACGATTCTATGAACTCGCTTGATTTGGAAATTCTTCGCGATATACTCACTAAAATGATGGGTCTTCTTGATGAACGTCAAGCGACCATCATTGCTTATCGCTATGCTTTAGGGGGTCTACCAGAATTGACCTTTGAAGCCTTAGGTAAAATGCTTGGTTGTACTCGAGAAAGAGTACGCCAAATAGAAAAGGAAGCCATTGGGATCCTACAAGAATCTCAAGCTTCCTCACTTCTATTCGCATTTAAAGGTTAAGTTATTTCTTCTCTCATCGGAGAAAACTCCGATGAGAGATGTCTATTATTAAAAAAGGAGAAACCATGCTATATAAAATTAAAATCCAACTTAAAGAAACCATCAGTGATCTTGATAAGTTGATGAGCACCAATACTGAAATGAGTCAAAAACTATCAGAAGACAAAGGAGATAATGTCCTTATCTATCTGACTCAACTAAATAAGAAAGAACTCATTGCGCTTTCTGTATGTACAGTAGACTTCGACTTTCAATATGACTTTGAAGAAGTCTTAAAACAATTCCTAAATAAGTGTGATCTTGCCTATGACAGTTATGAGATCTCTAAACAAAGTCTAAAGGATTTCTCAAGATCTCTAAGGATGCTGCAACAAGCCAATGGAAGAAGTAAAAGCACTAAGGTCTTAGCCGATAGTGATGAGATCTCCATATGGTTGCCTAATTTTCAAAGGGGAACCTTTGATTTAAGAGATGAGATCATCACTGATAAGACCACTACGCCTAAAGCGATGACTTTAAGATCAGCTTTTAATCAAGAGCTTAAGCTTATCGAAACAGGGTCGAATTTGAGTATTATAGGTCATCCTGTTCATTATATTGTTGAAGCCAGAAACCTAGGAGATGGGAAAGATCTTAGTCGATGTTTGGTCTATCATCTTCATAAAAATCATCGTTTGGTTCAAAATCACTTGGTAGAGATCAACCTTACCAATAGACGAGGACGCTTCATCGATGACTTCAACGCAGATACTTTTAATCTATTGGATGTGGCGAAGAAGTTGGCTCAAGGTGGGGCAGTAATGATTCCACTCAACGAAGAAAACTTTGAGAGAATGGGTCAAAGTGAGTTCGAAGAGATCCTTGATCAAATGGCTGAAGACATCTTGATGACGCGTCATCATACCTTATATATCTTCTGTGTAAGTGATGTTGAAGGCAAAGCCTTTACTCGCTTAAAAGAAAAGATGACTTCTGTATCCTTCGTGAATATAAAAGAAAGCGCCTTAAGTTATGAAGAAGCATTAAATCAAATGAGAAAGAATCTAAGTGAATCTCATTTAGATCCTGCCTTAGCGAGTGAACTTCTAGAAGAAGGTAAGCAATTATATACCCCTAGTGAAATCAATCAATCCTTTGCCTTGTGGATCGATGAGTATCTACGAACGAAAGCATTTCCTCAATATGCCCACATCAAACCCTTTGAATTAGCAGTCATAGAAGAAGTCCAAGGCAAGGCCTACAGTGAGCTTCATGAGTTGATTGGATTAGATAATGTGAAGACCTTAGTCGATGATTTCTTAGCGGCTCATCAAGCCCAAAGGTTCTATGATCAAAAAGGGATGAAGACACCAGTCATTACCAAACATATGGTCTTTACAGGAGCTCCTGGGACAGCGAAAACAACTGTAGCGAGACTCTTAGGTAAGATCATGAAAGACAATGATTTATTATCGGTAGGAGGATTTTTTGAGGTTACCAGAGCTGATCTGATTGAACGCTATGTGGGTTGGACCGCTAAGAACGTGAAGAAGATCTTCGCTTTAGCGAAAGGGAGTATTCTGTTTATCGATGAGGCCTATAGTCTAATGGATGGGAGAGATCATAGTTTTGGGGATGAGGCCATCGCGACGATAGTTTCTGAGATGGAGAATGCCAGAGATGACATCATGGTTATCTTTGCGGGATATCCCAAAGAGATGGAGGAATTCGTATCACGTAATCCTGGTTTAAGAAGTCGCATTA
>CAIXIN010000243.1 GCA_903919545.1 uncultured bacterium
GTTATCGATAATCAAGTTCGACTACAAGCTTTCTATACTGATCTCGATAAGACAACCCAAGAGAAGTATCATGAATTCATCCAACGAAGGATCGATCTAAGTGAACTCAATATTAGCCTTAAACAAAGAGATAAACAAAGATTCTTCCTATTATTAAAAGACTCTAAACTAGACTATCTTTCTGGTGATCTTAAAAGAAGAATGATCAAAGAGATCCATCATCCCTTTCTTTATCCTCTTTATCGTTCATTAAGAATGAAGTATTGGAAGTAGTTTGTCATAATTTTAATTATTTTATTATTCCAATTTATGACAAACAGGTTATAATATAATCAGAGGAACATATGAAAACCATTGGGGAAAAATTTAAATCATTAAGAAAGCAATCAACATTTAATCAGCAACAGATCGCAGATTTTCTTCATTTTGATCAATCTATGATTTCTAAGATCGAGAATGATGAAAGAACCTTATCCGTAAATGAGCTTGAAAGAGTCGCTAATCTATGCGGTTATGGGCTAGATTATTTTACCGATGAAGAAAAACCGGAAGCCTTGAAAGTATCCTTTAGAACGAAGGGTATCTCAGTTGAAGATATGGAAGGCATCGCTCGAATCAATAGAATAGCGCTTAATTTAAAAGAAATGAATAAACTTTCTAAGGGTGTAAGCTATGATTCAAAGTGATTACACGCTATTAACAAGAGCTTTCGAAACACGTATAAGACTAGGAGAAGATGGAATATCTCCTTTAGATATCTTCAACGCTGTATCATTGATTGGTGAGATCACACTTGTCTTCTATCCTTTCTCACCTAAACTTAGTGGGATGTGTATCAAAGATACTAAGAGTACTGTAATCGCACTGAATTCTACATCAACTTATGGTAGACAACGTTTTACACTGGCTCATGAGCTTTATCATTTTTTTTATGACAATGAAGGCTTAACCCTCTGTATCAACGATTTTGAATCTGATAAAACCGACATAGAGAAAGAAGCGGATATTTTCGCCTCATTTCTTCTATTACCTCCTATGGGGCTTAAACAGTTCATAGAAAAGCATGCCTTAAACAAGATCATCGATGAAAGATTGATTGTATCCATTGAGAATCATTTTGAGATCAGTAGACAAGCCCTCTTAGTTCGATTGAGAAAAGAAGAACTGATACAAACTTCTGAATTTGAGAAATATACTTCAGACATAACTCGATCAGCTTTAAGATATGGATTTAGTAATAAGTTATACAAGCCCACGAGTGAAACTCAACAGTATACGACCTTAGGTCAATATGTCATACTTGCGGAAGATCTCTTCAAACAAGGCACAGTAAGTAAAGGAAAATATGAGGAACTTCTATTAGAAGCCTTTAGATCAGACATTGTTTATGGCACAGATGTTATAGAACTTTATGACTGATGAGATCTTTTTCGATACAGATTGTCTCTCTTCATTTTTATGTGTTAATCAAGAAGCCATATTGATCAAACTATACTCAGGTAAGATAAAGATCCCTCGACATGTCTATGATGAACTATGCCAACCCAATCAAATAAACTTCATAAATAAAATAAATTCAATGATACAGGATGGGCACGCATCTATTGTGGATCTGCTTTTCTCAACGAGTGAAGCCAAGACATATTTTATGCTTACTAAGAATCCACCATCTGGGTTTAAGATCATTGGTAAAGGTGAAGCAGCAGCCTTAGCTTTAGCCATTACTTTCTCAGGCACACTCGCAAGCAACAACTATTCTGATATAGGTCAATATCTGGATAGTTATGGGTTAAAAAACTTATCCACGACACATATTCTTTTTGAAGCATATACGAAAATGCTCATAACTGAAGATGGTGGTAATTTCATTTGGAGAAATATGCAGAATAGGAAAAGACTCTTGCCTTATACTTCATTTTCTGAAGCTCTAAAAGTACGCTAACAAAACTTTGAATAAACCAATAATAATCAATAAATCACTTGAATACCTACTACAATTCTTTAATAAGCGTCTTGTGTATACTCCGATTTTTAGTCATAATAGAACTAACCAAATAGGAGCCCTTTATGAAATATCAAACCGCAGAACCTTTCCGCATTAAAATGATCGAACACGTTAAGAAGACAACGATCTCAGAAAGACAAACATGGCTAAAAGAAGCTGGATACAATGTCTTTAAAGTCAAAGCTGAAAATGTCTATATCGATTGTTTAACGGATAGTGGTACCTCTGCGATGAGTAAGAACCAATGGGCAGCCCTTATGATGGGTGATGAATCTTACGCAAGTTGTGATAGCTTTTTTAGATTAGAAAAAAGCGTTCATGAGGTCTTTGATATGCCTTTTGTCCAGCCTGTCCATCAAGGAAGAGCTGCGGATTATCTGATTGCGAAGATCTATTGTAAACCAGGTCAGATCGCCATAGGCAATATGCATTTTGATACCTTTAGAGGCAATGCTGAAGTCTTAGGCGCTAAAGTAGCTGATCTTGTTATACAAGCAGGTAAAGATGCTTCTAGTGCTCCAGAAGACTTTAAAGGCAATATGGATATACAAGCCTGTGAAGATTTTATCTTAAAAAATGGTCCAGAAAACATAGGGCTCATCATGATGACAGTGACCTGTAATAATAATGGAGGTCAACCTGTTTCTATGAAAAACATCAGAGAAACAGCTGCCTTAGCACAGAAATATAACATTCCTTTTACGATGGATATTGCCCGTATCGCAGAGAATGCTTATTTCATCAAAACAAGAGAAGCTGAGTTTAAACATGCCTCTATCTCAAGCATCATAAGACAAACCTTATCTTACTGTGAAACAGCTGTCATGAGCGCTAAGAAAGATGGTCTCGTCAATATCGGTGGTTTATTTCTAACTCGTAAACAAGACATCTTTACGATGGCCAATCAATTGGCCATCGTACACGAAGGTTTCATCACTTATGGTGGTCTCGCTGGAAGAGATCTAGATGCCTTAGCTGTAGGCTTAAGAGAAGTCTGTGACTTCGATTATCTAGAGTATAGAATCAAACAAGTCGAGTACCTGGGAAATAAACTGAAAGAAGCAGGTATTCCTATTATTGAACCTACAGGAGGTCATGGGGTCTATGTCGACGCAAGACGTTTCTTTACTCATATTCCTCAAAACGAATTCCCTGCTCAAAGACTAGTCGTAGCCCTTTATGAACTATCAGGCATACGTTGTGTAGAACTAGGAGCCTGTGCTTTTGGGACTACAGATCCAGTTACTGGAGAATCTCATTGGCCAGAGCTAGAAACCATGCGTATAGCCATTTCTAGACGCGTATACACCAATAACCATATGGATTGTATCGCCAATGCGTTAAAGGATATTTACTTAAACAGAGCCTCTTATAAGGGTCTAAAGCTTACCTATGAAGGACCTATACAATCACTAAGACACTTTACTGCAGGATTTGAGCTTATCTAGTAAAATCCCCTCATTGACTAATGAGGGGATTGTTTTGTCTATTCAAATGATTTAATGGCTTCATACACATAAGCAAATTTATTATGACTAATCTTCTTTATTCTATTTAACACATTGTATTGTGAGTTTAGAATTAAAAGCTCTTCATAACTTTCAACATCAATTATCTTATCTATTGATTTGTCATTGAGCATTCTTGCGTAAATATAGAGGATCTCACAGGCATGGTAAACTGCTTTTTCCATGGTGAATTTTTCATTGAAGATGTGTCCTTCAATAAGCCCAACACCTATCTCAAACTCCTTGTATTCATTAATATACCCAAGCTTCCCTCGTGAACAGATGGTCAACGTTGCAAGAAAGCTGTCCTTCAAAACATCCTTTATCTCGCAAGTTAATGACCGATAATTCATTTCTTCTTTTACTGCACTTTCATATGTTCTAATTACCAAATCATAATCTTCACTGCTTTCATACAAAACCCCAATATCGTAAAACTGTTTTATGATCTCTAGTGATTTACTTCTCCCAAAAAGTATTCCCGTTGTTTTAGGTGCAAAAGCAGTTAATTTGTCTCCCAAAATACATTCTACTTTTGGAACAACTACTCTAGATGGTTCTTTATCAACAATAATAAATTCATTCTCTATTTCTAGTTGAACAAGAGAAGAATAAGTATTCTTCTGAATCACTACATCCAGTAGGATACTTGCTTTACGTTTTAAAACAGGTGAAGTGTAGAAAAATTTAAAATGACGCTTTTTAAGTTGCGTTGCGTTTTGCTTTCTGATGTGTTCTTCAAATTCTATAAATGGCTTAAAGCTCGTTAATCTATTTAGAACGAGATCCAATTCATTTTCTTCAGTAACCAAAATATCAATGTCAGTAGAAAATCGCTTTGGTTGTTTCAGCAGAAGGATGAGACTAGTCCCACCTTTAAAAATAAACTTAAGTCCCGATAATGATAGTATTTCAAGTAAACCAAAGGCATAAACCATTTTTTCAATAAGAATGGGGTCTCTTTTTAGTTTGAGTCTTATAGAATTAATATGATTCAGTTCAAATGTATCCTTATCTATCATTACTCACCATTGCTTTCTACCTTAGTTAACATTATCTTGTTTATTTTTTCGGCTACATTTCTTCTTCTTGCGTAGCGTAACATCTTGTCTTCATCAATGAGATAAGTGCCTGATATTTCTTTCAAGATGTCACTTATTTCGTGTTCTGAAAACATATACTTTATGATTTTATTTCGAAATATATCAACAACAAAACTTTCAATAGAACTGTGTGTTGGGTTACTCCGGTTCTTTGGATATTCACTTCCTATACTATTGACTATGACCATATCATTTTTTAAATACAATTGTAGATATTCTATCTTTGGTTTCAAATAAACATTGGCTGAATCTGTATTTTGGATGTGTTCAAATATAGTATTGGTATAATCATTTTCAACATTAATAAAAATAATATTCTTTGCCCTCATGTGATTTACAAATTCATTTAGAATACTCGTTTCATAAATTGTAAAACACATTTTCGGGTATTCCTTTCTAATATCATTTTCGAGGATTGAGGCATATTCTCCTAATTGATAAGTAAATTCTTTCTTTCCTTCTAGTAAAGAACTTTTAATGTATTTATTCCTACCGATACGTTGAATTCTACTTTGCTTTATTAAACTATAAATAGTCCATCTTATTGTACTCATAGGTAGTGTTTGAACATGTGCTTTAGCAATATTAAATAAAGCATTCCGATCATAAACTTGATTGATTTTCATTTCATCAAAAAGTGCTTTTTCAATTTCTTTAGTTTTCATACTCCTCCTAGCATTTCGGTAAATTTATAATATATTGCCGATATGCATACATATTATAATAAGATTATCATTCTAAATCAATGCATTTCGGCAAATTTATATTTTTTTGACGAAATGCATAATAATCATTGTAATGAGAACATGATAGCGCATTATCTTAGAGGAACTAATTAAAATCTTGAACTATATTTTATCAAATTTAACTCTAACTAGAAAATGTGATGATTATTCTAAGAATCACTCATTTTTAAGATATGCTTCTTTTCAAAACACGTTAATTCAATACCTATGCTTTTAATAAATTAAATAACTCTGCATGATCTGAGCAAAGCCTCGAATAAAGGATTAAAGCTTACCTATTAAGAACCACTACAATCACTAAGACACTTTAAGCTGGATTTGAATTACTTTAATATCTGATAAAAAAAATTACTCGTGTATTTTTATATAATTATTAATTATTAGTTTAAATTCGAATTATCTTGAAACTATCGTTTTCACTATGATAGAATATATCCATAGTTAGAAACAGAACAGTTATGATTTTATGAAAACATTTATGAATTGCCGTTCTGTCAAGTTTCTAACCACATTTATTATTTGGAAGGCACAAGTTAACTCGTGCCTTTCTTTTTTCTTTCTAGCCAACTTGATTCAGGTTTCATCAAGAGTCTTGCATTACTATATGCCATCCCAAAAGTTAATACGGTATTGGCTCTATAGTGATTCTCGTTTTTCTCTAAAACTAATGGGATTACTTCACCTAGGATCTCAAGGGGCATTAAATATTGAATATTTCCAAGATACTCTTGAGGAACAACGAGACGATTATTCCTTTTGATTCTTCGAATGGCCTTTATTTTAGCGCCTTCAAGTAAGGTCAAAGCCGTTATACGATCGAATTCTTGCATTTGTTTGGGTAATCTTATAAAGTTATCATCATAAATGTGATCTACATTCATAATAATCTCAAATCTAGTATCGAAATAGATCAACTCCGGATGATCTTCAAAAAAATCTATTGGTTCAGGTAGATGACCGTGCAAACACAACGGCATTTCTCTTGAGGATTGATATAAGAATGTTTTAAGAATGAATTTAGCCATTTTGGGATCTGGAATTGTATTTTTTTCAAATAACATATATATGTCTTCCCCGTTTTTAGAAAGGAGTCCCGTGTTTATAATTGCATATTGATCAACATAGACAATCTTCTTCATTTGGTGTGTTTTCGAAAATATATAGTGGATATATCTCCATAAACCTGAAGTCCTTCTTATTTCTTCAGAAACATTCTCTTGTTCATAATACCAATCCTCAGACTCTGCAATTTGCGACAAGAAAACAATTTTAGTCGTAAAATTACCGCAATAAGCAAATTCAAAAAGTGGCAGTTTAGATGACATGATTCTCCAGTTCCTTAAATTAAGAATTTTTGTTTTGTTTCATTTCTAAAACCAAAACACTTAAGATTAAAAAATCTCACTACCTAAATTCGTCATTAATATTAGTTTCCCTGAAATGTATAAATAGATACTACTTCAATACATCCCCAAATGAATATTGAAACCATCATTATTGAATCAACTATCCCACTTACTAGAAACATAAAAAACCAGCCTGATTTCTCAGGCTGGTTTTCTATTGATTAAGTAATTTATAAGTTTCTGAATTTACAGTGACCCTAATCCTTGGGACTGCCAAGGCGAAGAGATTAAAGATGATCTTATTGTTTTTCGCTTGATAAATGACGACATCTACTGCATCTATTAAGTTGAATCCAACATCAACAGTACGATAAGAAATAACCAATGAAGTAATTTTGTCTTTATCGATAACGTCACAAATAGTGCTGGATTCCTTTGTACAATCATGGATGATGGTCGTATTATCAACCGCAATATCTATGATGTCTCTATTGTAGGTAATTTCTACCTTAATACCTTCTTGAGCGTTATCAATCACAATCTCAGCCCCACTCACATCGATGTTGTCAATCCCTTCAAGGGTGTATGTATCAGTGATGGTCTTACTTGTTTCAAGCCATATTAGAGGATCCGCAGATATGTAGGTATATTCACTGACCTCAAAGAAGAAGACCGCACTTCCTAAACCAATCAAGAAGACACTAAACATTAAGCTCGCTATTTTACTACGCATGAGACACCTTCTTTCTAAAGACAGTTCTATAGATGATGTCTAGTATGGTTGAAGTAAAACTCA
>CAIXIN010000244.1 GCA_903919545.1 uncultured bacterium
CAACCCATAAAGTTAAATATTTTTGAAAGAAATTGATACCTTCTAATTTTTGTTTCTTCATCTCACTCACACACGCAAGAACTTGCGGTACTTTCTTTGGGACTTACGATCTTTTTTAACTCATCAACTGCGGATAAACAACCTAAGGGATTAAGCGAATAATAAGTCCATTTACCCATTTTACGAGCACTTACGATACCACTTTCAAGTAAGATCCCCATATGATGAGACAAGGTGGATTGACTTATACTTACCTTTTCTAAAAGATCACAGGCACATCTTTCTCCTAAAGAAAGTTGATCGATGATCAATAAACGATTCTCATCACAGAATGCTTTATACACTAAAGCGTTTTGAGTATGATCTCCCATAAGGCTCCTCATATCGATAAAGTTCGATATGACAAGTCTATCGTTTATCCTTCTTAAGTTCAAGACTTATACTGTTAAGATTCAGTTAAGAAAAGAAACCCTAAGGTTTCTTACTTCAATGATTTGATGTTTTTGGTACGTTTGATCTTATTCAATTCATCTAGATTATGTTTAAGTATATTCTCATAAGGTGAGCTTTCGTTAGGGACATAGAAAGGTAGATCTTTGACCCCATCAGGTAGATATTGGATCTTAGCCCAGATATCAGGTCTTCCATAATCATACTTATCATCATCCTTCATATTGACTGGAGTCAATCTTAAATAAGGTGGTACAGGTAAAGGATGATTCTTGACTTCTTGGATTGCTTTTGCGATCGCATTGACCCCACTTTTAGATTTAGGGGATAAGGTAAGATCGATGACGATGTCTCCTAAAGGAATGATCGCTTCAGGAAAACCTACTCTTCTTGCGGTATCGATGGCGGCTATCGTTCTTCCTACTAAGGCAGGATTCGCTAAACCTATGTCTTCATAAGCTGTGACTAAGAGTCGTCTTTCGATCGAATCTAGATCCTCAGCGATGATCAGTCTCGCCAGATAATACAGAGCCCCATCGACATCTGATCCTCTTATGGATTTTTGAAAAGCACTTAAGGCATCATAATAACCATCATCTGAGGAATCGAAATTTTGATTCGCAGATAAATGTAGGGTCGATAATTCATCAGAGGTGATGGTTTGAGAAGGATAAACAATACTTAAGACTTCTAAGGTATTTAGTGCGATACGGACATCCCCATTGCTCATCTTGACTAAGGCATCTTTTACCCCATCTTCTAAGATGATCTCTTTGAGATCTGCTTTAGGATGATTTAATGCTTGAGTGATGGCGAGTCTCATCTCTTCATCATTAAGGGCTTTGAATTCAACCAAGAGACAACGAGATCTTATCGCTGGATTGATCGAAAAATATGGATTGGTGGTGGTCAAGCCGATCATGATGACTTTCCCATCTTCTACATAAGGCAATAATAGGTCTTGTTTATCTTTGTTTAAACGATGGACTTCATCGACCACTAAAACCAATTGGCCTGCGATCTTGGCTTCAGAGAAGATCTCATCGAGATCTTTCTTATTACCTGTGACTGCGTTGAATTCCTTTAAAGGAAGTTCAACACCTTTCGCTAAGATCGAAGCGACTGTTGTCTTACCTGAACCAGGAGGCCCAAAGAAGATCATCGAAAAAAGACGTTTCTCGTTGATACAACGCTTTAAGAGGCCTTTGTCTTGTAGGATATGGGTTTGGCCTAGTACTTCATCTAAAGATTGGGGACGTAAACGATAGGCTAAAGGTTCTTTCATAAAACTCCTCAATCTTATTCTAACAAATCTTAGAGGTGTTAAAATAGAGATATGAAAGTTCTTGTTCAAAAAGTGAAAGAAGCCTCTGTCTTAGTCAATGGGACTGTTGTTGGACAGATTGGGTTAGGTTGTGTATTATATGTGGGGTTTTCATCGAAGGATACCTTAAAAGATGTTGAAAAGATGGCTCATCGATTACCCTTGGCTCGTCTCTTCGAAGATAAACAAGGTAAAATGAATCTGTCTTTGATTGATGTTAAAGGAAGCTTCTTATCTATCTCTCAGTTTACTTTGATGGCAGATACTTCTAAAGGTCATCGACCATCCTTTACCCAAGCGATGGATCCTTCTCAAGCCATCATCTTCTATGAAGCATTTAATCAACTCTTAAGAAAAGAAGTACCTGTAGAA
>CAIXIN010000245.1 GCA_903919545.1 uncultured bacterium
CTAATCCACTAAACTAACGATAATCAATACAGCAAACTCTATACCTCCATGATACCATTGATACAACTAATACAATCTTATAATGCAATTCAAACCCCATAATAACATAAAAGACGTTTTAATCATCAATAAGGATTGTATAAATCATGGTGGTAGACTACACTAAAATTTGTTAAGACGGAGAAAATATGAAATTAGAAATCAAGAACATCAATAAGAGCTTTTCAGGTAAGCAAGTATTACACGATATTTCTTTTACCGTTACCTCAGGTAAAGCTATGGGCTTTTTAGGTCGTAATGGGGCAGGAAAAACCACCACCATACGAGCGTTGATGGATGTCTTTAAAGCAGACAGTGGAGAATTCTTACTGGATGGACAAAGCTTTGATCCTAGTACCAGTAAAGTAGGCTATCTTCCTGAAGAGCGAGGTCTCTATGGGAAAGAAAAGATTCTTTCTCAATTAATCTATTTTGGGACCTTAAGAGGCGCTACATCAACTGAAGCTAAAAAGAGCGCTGAATATTGGTTGGAAAGATTTGGCTTGATCTATGCGAAAAATCATAAGTTGGAAACCTTATCTAAAGGAAATCAACAGAAGGTCCAAATCGCTCAAGCTTTACTCAACGATCCAGACATCATCATCTTTGATGAGCCTTTCAGTGGTCTAGATCCAGTCAATTCAATCGTCCTAGAAGAAGTCATCCAAGAATCCATCCAAAAAGGAAAATTGGTAATCTTCTCGAGTCATCAAATGGGCTACGTCGAAGCTTTCTGTGATGAGATCACATTGATCGATCATGGGCACATCATTTTAAGTGGTAACCTTCCAGACATTAAAAGTAAAATGGGCAACTCTAGACTAAGAGTAAGTTCCATAGATAAAGATCCAAGTACATTACACCAGCAACTATCAACTCAGATCTCTGATATTGAGATCGAAGAGGATGATCATTCCCTCATTATAGAATTGAAACAACAGAAATCTAAACAAGCGTTCTTAAAAGAATGTTTCGATAAAGGCATTATCTTGGATAGTTTTGGCCCCTATGAACCATCCCTTCAAGAAGTCTTTATCAAACTGGTAGGAGAAGAAAATGCATAATACCTCTAAAGTTTTTAAGTTTGAACTACAAAGTATTTTTAATCGAAAGTCTGTAAGGGTCGTAACCGTAATTATGGCCATCGTTTTCTTTGCGGCGACCTGTATCCCTACGGTCTTGACCTTCTTTGAGGATAAAACACCTGATGATACAGAAAATCCCATCGTTGATTTAGAGAGATCAGGCATCGTGCTTATGGGCGAAGATCTTACTAAAGCTGATTTGGTGGTCTTTATCGGAGACAAAGTTGAATTCTATACCGATGAATCTACTTTACGAAAAGCTGTAGAAGAGGGGAAAATAGATAGTGGATTCGTTATTTCTAGTGTTACCTCATTTAAAACCATCTTAAAAAACAAGGATATGATGAATTTTACATCGGATATGGTTTCATATATCTTAACCACCATCAAGACAGAAAGGAATCTTGTCTTAGCGGGAATCGATCCTGAGAAAGTAAAAGAAGCATCTAATGTAAAAATAGTTTCTACAGAAGAGATCTTAGGCAAGGATGCGAATCAAAGCTTCTTGATCAGTTATATCTTGATGTTTGCGGTATATATGTTGGTCATCATGTATGGGTCATTTGTCTCTACGTCTGTAGCTCGAGAAAAAGACAACAGAACGATGGAGATCTTGATCACCTCCACCAAACCAGATGCCTTGATCGTAGGTAAGGTCTTGGCCAATGGCGTCGCAGGTTTGGTTCAATTCGCTTTCATCTTCTCTGTGGCCTTAATAGGATATTTTCTCAATCAAGCCAGTTTCCCAGAAGTGATCAACCAGATGCTTTTTGGATCCCTTACTTGGGATGCGATCTTGGTTTTCTTGATATTTACTTCCTTAGGCTATCTACTGTATCTCTTTGTCTATGCATCACTTGGCTCTTTGGTTTCTAAATTAGAAGATGTCAGTAGTTCGGTATCAGTGGTTACTTTACTATTTATGGTTGCCTATTTGATGGCCAACTTAGGCTTGAATATGCCCAATAGTTTGATCATTAAGATTGCTTCATATTTTCCTTTTACGGCCATTCTAAGTATGCCTATACGATACTTCTTGACTCAAGTATCCATCATCGAGTTACTGATTTCACTTGCGATCATGGCGATCACGACTTGGTCATTGGCGATCTTCTCGATACGAATCTATCGATTTGGATCCTTGTCTTATGGGAATAAAATGAGCCTAATAAAGGCTATGAAAGCTATATTTAGTAAATCATAAGTTGACGCTTAAAGATTCATCTAAGTGTTGATTATTGTATAATAGTGAGGTGAATATGACTAAAAAAAGATCCCAACTTAAAATAAGAAAAGCAAGACCCAGTGACGCTCAAACGATACTGGACTATTTAGCGATTATCGGTTCTGAAAGCGATAATTTGACTTTTGGATCTGAAGGTTTAGGCTATAGTCTTGAAGATGAGATGAAAACGATAGAGACCATTTCTAAAAGTAAAAACTCTGTGATGTATCTAGGGTTTAAAGATGAGGTCTTGGTTTCAGTCGCTAATCTAGGTGGTAAAAGCAGAGATCGAATGAAACACTATGCTACCTTAGGACTTTCTGTAAGACAAGCTTATTGGAATCAAGGTGTAGGTAAAGCCATGATGGCTAAACTGATGGACTTTGCGGATAGAAATAAAGTACTAGAAATGATCGATCTTGAAGTAAGAAGCGATAATCATCATGCGATCCATCTCTATGAATCTTTTGGATTTGTAAGATATGGAGTCATGCCTAAGTTGATGAAGATCAATGACTCTTATTTTGATACCTTAGTGATGATTAGGGAAGGTGGACTAAAACCATGATAGAAGCCAAACACATCAGTAAATCTTTTGTGAAGTATGAAAAAGAAAAAGGTTTGATCGGAATGATCAAAGGCTTTGTGAATGCGAAGAAGGTCATTAAGAAGGCTGTAGACAATGTTTCTTTTACCATACAAGAAGGGGAAGTCATCGGTTATATCGGTGCCAATGGGGCTGGAAAAAGCACTACGATCAAAATGCTGACAGGGATATTGACCCCGACTTCAGGTGAGATCTTAGTCGATGGGATCATACCTTATAAAGATCGCGTTCGTAACGCAAGAAACATAGGGGTCGTGTTTGGACAAAGAACTCAGCTATGGTGGGATCTTCCTTTAGTCGAATCCTTTTCGATCTTAAAAGAGATCTATCAAGTCTCAAATGAAGATTATAAAGCTCGTATGGAGATGTTTGAAGATGTCCTTCAACTGAGCGAATTTATAAAGTCTCCGGTTAGAACTTTATCCTTAGGTCAACGTATGAGAGCTGATATCGCTGCGTCTTTGCTTCATAATCCTAAGGTCTTATATTTAGATGAACCTACGATCGGATTAGATGTCAACGCTAAACTAAAAATGCGTCAAGCCATCAAGACGATGAACAAGACTTTTAAAACGACGGTCATCTTAACGACCCATGACTTAGATGACATCGAAGAATTATGTAATCGTATCCTTATCATCGATAATGGAAAGATCATCTATGATGGTGCTTTAAGCGACATCAAGACAAAATATGGTTCAGATACAAAAGTGTCTTTCGTATTAAAAGAAGCGTGGACAGACTTCGTCGATTTAGCTCATTTGATGGAAGTAGATCCTAAAGACATCATAGTTAAAGTTGATGAAGATAAACTAGAGATCGGTTTCGATAAACGGATCCTAAGTGTCGCTCATGTGGCTCAAGTCATTATGAAGAACTATGAGGTCACCGATCTAAAGATCATGGAGACCGACATCGAAAGCATCGTATCTCGTATCTATAACGAAGGCAAAGTTAATGTTTCAAACGATTAAACCTTATTGGGCTTACGCAAAAGCTTCGTTTACGGTAGGGTTTGCGTATCGTCTACACATTTTATTTTGGGTATTAAGTGATTTGGTTCAAGTAGGGGTCTTACTGTTGATCTGGATCGCCATTTATGGGAACAGTTCATCTACCACTATGCAAGGTTATACCTTAGCCCAAATGATGATGTATAACTTGATCATTTATATGACGGCTTCTTTTACCTATATGAAACCTCTTTTTGATTTAGCCGATGATCATTTTGATGGGAAAGTAGCGATGAGTTTAATTAAGCCCACCAAATACATCTATGAAGTATTCTTTCGTAATCTCGGTAATAACTTCGTAGGCAACATCATCATCTCTTTACCTTTGATGATTGTTTTATCGACACTAACCGTTACGGCCAATCATGGGGTCAACTTTACATTAGGCACCACGATCCTTTATGTGTTTAGTATCCTTTTAGCCCTACTGATCAGTTTCTTTTCGAACTTTATTTTCGCGACGATGGTGTTTGTGACGGATGCGACCTTTGGGATGATGCAATTGAATGAAGCTGTGGTAAGGATCTTTTCTGGATCTTTGATCCCTCTAAGTTTCTTTCCAGGATGGCTTAAAACGATTGCGTATATTTTGCCTTATGCGAGTGTCTATACAGTTCCAACTTTGATCTTGATGAATCGTTATACGAATTCAGAGTTATGGATCAATCTAGGCATACAGTTGGCTTGGGCGATTGGACTGATCATCGGTGCCAATCTGATTTGGTCAGTGATCATCACTAAAATGAAAGTCCATGGGGGTTAAGATGAAACGTTACTTTGAGATCTATCTTAAATTTCTTGCCCAGCACTTAAAACGTATGCTTCAGTATCGCTCTGATTTTTTGATTGGGGCTGGATCATTCTTGTTTATTCAAGCATCAGGTATCTTGTTTATGGTCTTGATCTTTCAACAGATCCCAGATCTTAATGGATGGTCCTTGACTGAGATGATGTTTCTTTATGGGTATTTTCAATTGCCTCGTGGTATTGATCATCTTCTTACCGACAACATCTGGTTGATCCCAACTAAGGTTCGTCGAGGTGAGATAGATCGATATCTTTTGCGTCCTATCAATCCTTTGTTTCAATTGGTCATCGAAAGATTTCAGATCGAAGCCTTTGGGGAATTGATTGTAGGGGTCGCTTTGATGATCTATACGATTCCTTTACTCAACATAGATCTTACTGTATGGACTGTCCTATTAGGCCTCTTATTTATCATTTTAGGTTCGTTGATTTATACCTCGATCAAGCTCATTACCGCATCGATCGGGTTTTGGGTCATCAATTCTATGCCTATTATGACCACGGTCTATAATATCGCTGATTTTTCTAAATATCCTACGACGATCTTTCCTAAGGTCATCCAATATACAGTGACTTATCTTATTCCTTTTGCGTTTGTTTCTTTCTTACCTGCGACAGCTTTGCTTAATCGAAGTAATGGATTAGAGATCTTATTGGGCTCTGTAATAGCGGTAAGTGTACTATCGATTGCGGCTTATCGTTTATGGGTCTTAGGGCTTAAGAGTTACCAAAGCGTTGGAAGTTGATTAAAATCATTCAATAAATTTATCGGATAGAAGGAGTATTTTTATCGTTTATGAAACTGTTCTGATTTCACTTGAAGTAGGTGTTTCTAGAACGTATAATGAAGACTACTTTACCTAAGAAAAGTGTGACCAGATGACCTTACCTACACTCCAAACAGCTCGTTTGAGCTTGAGACCTATAGTATCGACAGATCTAGAAAATCTGTTTTTATTGAGATCTGATGAATCTTCCAGTAACTTCAATGACGCTGTTCCTGATCGTTGTGAAGAAGAAACCTTAAGTCATCTCACGAAAACTTTGAGAGACGTTGAGGAAGGAAAGTATTGGAAATGGGCCATTGATCTAGATGGGGCACTTGTAGGTACGATTGCCTTATGGAATCACGATTTACTATTAGACAGTGCTGAATTTGGATATACCTTAAGATCTCCTTATCGTGGTAATGGCTATATGAGCGAATCTGTCGCTAAGATATGTGAATATGGACATAACGTCTTAAGGATCAAGAATCTCTATGTCTATACAGAATCCTGTAATCTAAGATCCATCAATTTGATGGATAAATTAGACTTTGTCTTTCAAGGTACCTTCGATGAGGAAGGTATCCATAAACCTAAGACTTTCCATTATAATGTCTATCTTCATACTAGAATTGATTCTAAATGAAAATAATGTAAATGATGCAAGAAAGATTGAAAAAGTTCTTGCATTTTTTACATCCTTAGCGTAAACTGTAAAAAACGAAGAATAGGATATGTGGATTTAAGGACTTCTGTTCAGCGAGTTGGAGTAGGTGAAAGCCAACCTGAAGCTTAGATTTGTAACCCCTATGAGTGCTTTGGTGAACCAAGAGTAGCCATTGCCGCAAGTCAGCGTTATAGGACTAGAGTTTGATTGAACTCGAAAAAAGTGACCTTTTGGTAAACAGGGTGGTACCGCGGAGCTAATACAGCCTTCGTCCCTACGGACAGGCTGTTTTTTTATTCTCTGGAGGAAAAAACCATGTGTGGAATTCTATTTGTAGAAGGTAAAGTAAAACAAGACGCCTTTTTAGCCTCATTTGAAAAGATTCATCATCGAGGACCTGATATGAGCCGTATCTTAGAGAACGAACTAGGAACCTTTGGGTTTCATCGTTTAGCGATCATGGATGTGACTGAACATGGGATGCAGCCCTTTATCGATTCTGATTCTATGGCTGTTTGTAATGGGGAAATCTATAATGAGTTAGCGCTTAAGACGATGTTTCCTAACTATCCTTTTCAAGGTCATAGTGACTGTGAAGTTTTGATCCCGATGTATGAAAAATTAGGGATCGAGATGGCTAGATATCTAGATGCGGAGTTCGCCTTCGTCATCACCGATCTCAAACATAAAAAAGTAATCGCCGCAAGAGATCCTATAGGCATAAGACCTCTTTTCTATGGTTATCAAAAAGACTCTAAGAAGATTGCTTTTGCCTCAGAAGCAAAAGCATTGATAGACTTATGCGATCAAGTTAAACCTTTCCCAATAGGAACCATTTACGATAATGGGACTTTTATAAAATATTATGACATCACCAAGACATCCAAAGAAACCATCACCGATGAAGCATTGATCAAGTCACGTATACGAGAGAAGCTTACCTTAGGTGTCCAAAAAAGAATGATGTCGGATGTTCCTGTAGGCTATCTCTTAAGTGGAGGCCTAGATTCATCCTTGGTATGTGCGATCGCCGCGAGAAGTTCTGATAAACCACTGACGACTTTCGCCATTGGGATGGAAAATGATGCGATCGATTTGAAGTATGCAGCTCAAGTCGCAGCGCATCTTCACAGTGATCATCATGAGATCATTATGAGTTCTTCTGAAGTTTTAAAAGCTTTACCTGAAGTTGTTAGAATGCTGGAGACCTATGATATCACCACGATAAGAGCTTCTTTAGGGATGTATCTCTTATGTAAAGGGATAAAAGAAAGATCTGATATTAAAGTGTTATTAAGCGGAGAGATCAGCGATGAACTCTTTGGTTATAAATACACTGATTTCGCACCTAGTGCCCAAGCCTTTCAACTTGAAAGCGAAAAACGTTTAAGAGAGCTTTATGAATATGATGTCTTAAGAGCGGATCGTTGTATCGCTGCGTGGTCACTAGAAGCTCGAGTTCCTTTTGGAGATCTAGATTTTGTCTCAACGGTATTGGCGATTGATCCTTCGTTGAAGCTCAATACGCGTAAGATGGGCAAGTATTGGTTAAGGGCGGCTTTTGAAGAAGGTAATTACTTACCAGAATCCATTCTATGGCGTGATAAAGCGGCTTTCTCTGATGCGGTAGGACATTCTATGGTCGATGGCTTAAAAGCTCAAGCGGAGCTTCTCTACAGTGATGAAGCCTTTAAAGAAGGCATCAAACGCTATAAAGATGTGACGCCTATTACGAAAGAAGCCTTATGGTATAGAGATCTCTTTGAAGGCTTCTATCCTGATCAATCTCATTGGATCAGTGCCTATTGGATGCCTAATGCCTCTTGGGATGGATGTGCTGTCAATGATCCTTCTGCCAGAGTATTAAGCAACTATGGTTTAAGCGGAGT
The DNA here is from genome assembly GCA_903919545.1 of uncultured bacterium. Lineage (GTDB taxonomy): Bacteria > Bacillota_I > Bacilli_A > Erysipelotrichales > Erysipelotrichaceae > UBA2212. The sequence continues at coordinate 8,100 of CAIXIN010000245.1, forward strand.
ATAATCCATTAAAAAACGATTCAGAGATGAATCGTTTTTGTTTGTTTAGAAGATATAAACGAAGTAGATCAAGGCTGTAATCAAAGGTACGAATAGATTGTCTAATCCATAAGGTGATATCGCTTCGATCAAGGTCGCTAAGATAGGGATCATAAGGACCATCCATAAACTGACCACCGGTGTCGTTAAACTGAGATACCCATAGACAACGATCGCAGAGACGACCCACATCGCCAAAGATCCTTCGATCGTCTTATGACCTCTAAAGATCGTATAGGTATGTTTACCTAAA
>CAIXIN010000246.1 GCA_903919545.1 uncultured bacterium
CCAAACAAGGGACTTCTACACAGGCATTTCGAGGAAGATTCGTGATGAGACCAGTATTCAGTACGTTTCCATGGATTCGATAAGGCTCATCGCTTTCCATGGCTTTGATGATGTAGGCAGCAAACTCATGAGATTTCTCATGGATGATGTTTTTATCGTTGACCAATTCTTGGCGCATCTTGGTCCATCCATCGATCTGATGGATACAACGTCTTGGGTATTCATCTAAAGGGATCTTATAGAGATCAATAAGCTCAGGATAGTTTGATTTGATAAACCAGGGTGTATATTCAGAACTATGTTCTGAAGACTCAGTTACATAATAACCAAAAGTATTCATCAGTTCATGTCTAACAAGATCCCAAGCCATATCCTTTTGATAGGATCCACTTAATGAACGTTCTTTGATGAGAGGATAAAGATCATTACCTTGACCATCTTCAACTTTTAATAGCCAGGCTTGATGATTGATCCCAGCGATCTCCCATTTACAATCCTTTAGGTATTGATTCATCTTTAAGGTATTTAATAATCCACCTACACAGCCTTGAACACTGTGACATAATCCTACAGTCTTTATTTTCGTGTATTGAAGCATATAGCCTGTAAGCATCGCCATGGGATTAGAATAATTGATAAACAAGGCATCAGGACATACTTCTTCCATATCTTTCGCGAAAGCTTCTAAAACAGGGATCGTTCTAAGGGCTCTAAAGATCCCACCTATCCCTAAGGTATCACCTATCGTTTGACGTAAACCATATTTCTTAGGGATCTCAAAATCAACGATGGTACTTGGATCATATCCACCGACTTGGATCGCATTGACCACATAATCTGCTTTCATCAAAGCTTCTTTTCTATCTAGATATTTGTTGATTTCAACATCTTTCCTTTTAGAATTATGAACGATGTTCATCAACATCCTATAAGAATCATCTAATCTAAGTGGATCGATATCATAAAGCGCGATCTTAAGATCTTCAAGTTCAGGCGTCAAGATACAGTCTCCTAATACATTTTTTGCGAATACGGTACTACCTGCGCCTAGAAAAGTAATTTTGATCATAATGAACGATCTCCTATGGTTTTATTCTACTCCGCTGTAATCGAATTGTATCTAGGTGTTTGGTGTATCTTTAATGATATTTCGGAAGGAAGCTTTCTCAAAATGCCTGTGCCACAGTGATGACACATTTGGATATTACACTATGCCTATCTTAGGAGAACCCTTATGAAACAACTCAAAGGCAGTCTATTAGTCATTATCCCATTAATCCTTACAGCCCTATTATGGCTGTTTAATCCACGTATCCTTACGATGGATCTATTAGGTATCGTATTCTTTGTGATCGGAGGTGTATCGATTACGGCCTTCGCTTTGACTTTCCTATTGTCGATTAGAAGTAAACGGATCGAATCTTGGTTCAATGGATTGGATCGATTGTATGTCACTCATAAATGGTTGGCGATTTCATCTTTATTATTGGTGTTCGCTCACGGCTTTCTTAAACAGATCTATTCTGGAGGCTATGAAAGCTTCGCTGGTAAACTAGGGACCATCTCTGAATATCTCTTTGTGATCTTGATTCTGGTTGCTTTATTAGGCAAACGTTTTAAATATGAAAACTGGAGATTCTTTCATCGTTTATTGCTGCTCCCCTTTGGGATTGGGGTCTATCATATGTATATATCGAGTCCTATTGATTTATTAAGCATCTCGCCTTTATCGATCTGGATGATGCTTGTGGTAGTGGTTGGAAGTGTGTCTTCCTTCTATATGTTGGTTCTATATCGTACTCTTGCGTTTAAACATAAAGGAACCATAACTGAGATCAAACATTTAGGAATCTCTGGTGTTGAAATTGAAATGACCTTAAATAAACCTATGAAGATGGTTGAAGGTCAATATGCCTTCTTGCGTATCTTTCAAAAAGGTCTTGAATCAGCCCCTCATCCATTCTCTATCTCAGGTAAAGATGAGAATAAGCTCAGGATAACGATCAAAGCTTTAGGTGATTATAC
>CAIXIN010000247.1 GCA_903919545.1 uncultured bacterium
AGCTTTACCTATTCTTTTTAAAGTACGTTTGATCATAGTACTTATGTTATACCTTAAGTGCGTCATCAAATCAAAAGAGATGATTTATAGGTATAATAGATTCATGGCGAACTATCTCTCTAAAATCAAGCATCCTTTTCAATTTCAAGGTTCTTTATCTAAAAAGAACTACTTTGAAGGTTGGTACTATAAACAAGTCCATCTAGACACCAAAAAAACGATTAGTTTTATCTTTGGGATCAGTACTGGTACTCAAGATCCTCATAGTTTCATTCAAGTCATTCAATCCAATCCCTTAACGACTTCTTATTTTCGCTTTCCTTTAAAAGCGTTTCAGATTGATGGTTCTTCCTACATCATCGATAAGAATCGTTTTAGTTTAGCTGAACTGGAACTTCATCTCTCTCAAAGTGATCTTAAGATCGATGGGGTCCTTCATCTATCTGATCACACCCTTCTCGATCATCAAGTATTAATGCCTAATATTATGGGTCCTTTTGCGTATCTTCCCAATATGGAATGTAATCATGGTGTCATCAGTATGGGACATACAGTAGATGGCACCTTGCTCATCAATCATGTCTCTTATCATTTCAAAAACGAAAAAGGCTACCTTGAGAAAGACTGGGGCGTATCTTTTCCTAAACGCTATATTTGGATCCAAGGGAATCATTTTGAGAATCCTAAAGTTGGCTTTATGGCCAGTGTCGCTGATATTCCTTTTTTAGGCTTTGCGTTTGAAGGTCTTATATGTCAACTCGATCTAGGTAAAAAACGTCTTCGTTTTGCGACCTATAATGGATCTAAAGTATCTAAGATTACGAGAACAGAAGATGGTTTTATGTTTGAAGTCACCAAAAGAAACTTATCTCTACAAGTCGTCGCTCACGTACCTGTCACTGGGGTCTTAAAATCACCTCATTTAGGCAGTATGGTCCAAACCATCAAAGAAGGTCTTGGGGGAAGCGTCGACTTGATCCTCAAAGAAAAAGGTCAAGAGACATTAAGGATGTCTTCTGACCATTGTGGAATAGAAATCGAAGGTTACTAAATTATTTTTGTTTACCGTGATCAGTTAATATGTCTCCTACTGCGAGCTTCGCAGAAGTCAAGACAATAGGAACCCCAGCCCCTGGATGAACGGAACTACCTGTAAAGTAAAGATTCTTGATTTTACTAAAGGTATTATGAGGACGATAATAATTGCTTTGCATAAGGGTAGGAGCTAATCCGAAGGTTGCCCCATAATGCGCATTGTATCTTAGATTCCAATCTTTAGGTGTAAGGATAACTTCAGTTTCAATATGAGCTTCTAGATCAGGGATCATCCCTGATTCTTTTATTTTGTCCAGAATCAAACGACGATAAGATTGGATCTGAGCTTCATCCCAAGGACCTTCAAAGGTCTTTTGATTTGGGATAGGAACCAAGACATACAAAGCTTCTTTACCTTTAGGCGCTAAACTAGGATCTAACTTCGCAGGACAGTAGAAATACATTGAAGGATCTTTAGGTAAGGTCCCATCGAAGATCTCAGAGATATTCCCATCGAAATCCGGTGAGAATAAAATATTGTGTACATTTAAGTTGTCCAATTTATGATTGACCCCAAGATACATCATAAAGGTTGAGCATGAATAATCCATCTTTTCGATTTTCGCATCCGTATAAGGTTTACGAAGCTTTTCGTCTTTGATGAGATTTTTCATCGCATAAGGGAAATCCGCATTGGTCAATACGATGTCCGCTTCGATGAGTTTCCCATCGACGCGAATACCTTTGACTTGTTTGTTTTCGATAACGATCTCTTCAACCGTAGTCTCTGTATGAACTTTGACACCAAGTTCATTCATAAGCTTACTTAACCCTTGGACATAGCCATACATTCCACCTTTGATGAACCAGATCCCATAGATCATTTCGATCATAGGAATGATCGAATAGATAGATGGCCCATTATAAGGTGAGATCCCAATATACAAAGTTTGAAAACTTAATAACTTTCTTAAACGATCATCCTTTACGAACTGACTGATCGCATGATACGCAGAGTCGAAAGTTTTTAGCTCTAAAGCTTTTAATAGTGTTTTAGGATTATAAAAATCAGTAGGTTTACGGAAAGATTTTTCGATAAAATGATCTTTCGCAACCAAATAACGTTTATAGATCTCAGAAAGATACTGCATATAACCTAAGGCATCTTTTTCACTGATCCCTTCAAGAAATTTTATAAGGTCTACTAAATCCGTTGAGACATCCAAACGATCATGATTAGAGTAGAAGACCGAGTAGATAGGATTGATTTGGCTCATCGTAATATAATCATCCGGATTTTTACCTGCGAGCTTGAAGACTTCCTTATAGACATCAGGCATCATCAAAATGGTTGGCCCAACATCAAAAGTGTAACCTTTTGATTGGATTTGGCTCATTTTACCGCCAATCGTGCTTTCCTTCTCATAGATCTCTACATCATAGCCTTGAGCACGCAATTGTATAGCGCTCGATATGCCCGCAATCCCAGCCCCAATTATTAAAATTTTCTTCATAACGGTCCTCTTTTTTAAATAGTATATCATATCGAGTATTCGCTCGTGTGCTATACTTTTTACGATGAAACTTGAAACAGCACACCAAATCTGTGAGAAAATCATCCGAGAAAACTCGCGTTCTTTTTACGCAGCGTTTAAAGATTTACCCCTTAAAAAACGTCATGCTGTCTTTTCGATCTATGCGTTTTGTCGAAAATTAGATGATGCGATAGATCTTCATCAAGACCTTGATGAACTCAATACTTTCGAAGCTTATCTTGATCAAATCAATTCGGATCTCGTCTTTGAAGATCCTGTGATGGTAGCCCTTCAAGACAGCGTTCAGCGTTATCAAATCGATCTCAAACCCTTCTATGAGATGATCGAAGGACAACGAATGGATATTAACTTTACTCAACCTATAAACGAAAAAGAGCTTTTAGATTACTGTTATCATGTTGCCTCTACGGTTGGATTGATGCTTCTTCCTGTATTGGCTGAAAAGAATCAGTCTCACTTAAGAGAATGCTCCATCCATTTAGGTTATGCGATGCAAATCACCAATATCCTAAGAGATGTTGGAGAAGATTCATCGATGGGTAGAATCTATTTGCCTTTAGACGATATGACGCCTTCCATAGTTGAAGCAATCAAAACAAAGAAAGTTAATCCAGAGTTCAAAGTCTTATGGGAAAAATGGGCTTATCGTGCTGAAGCGTATTATGAGATGGCTTCTGATCAATTATATCTATTCGATGAAGACTCTCGATTGCCTTTATGTCAGTCCTTAGTGTATTATAAAGCGATACTAAACGCAGTTAGAAAAGCGAATACAGACTGTCTATCAAAACGACAATCCGTCTCTGATTTTATCTCACTTAAACGAGAAATAAATGAACGCTTAAGAAAGGCCAACCATCATGAATAACATCATAGGAATCATTGTTTCGTTTGTCTTCGTCTTCGCTGTTATCGGGATATCGACTCTCTTAAGTCAAAAAGGCTTACTTGATGGGGAAGGTAGTCGTAAGTTTATCCACATCGCTGTCAGTAATTGGTGGATCATTGCGATGTTGACCTTTACCGATCCTTTATGGGCGAGTTTTGTCCCTTTGATGTTTGTCTTTATCAACTATATTTCCTATCGTAAAAACGTATTTAAAGCTATGGAAAGAGATGGTTCATCTCGTGATCTAGGCACCGTTTATTATGCGATCTCTTTATTGATCCTTGCGTATCTAAGCTTTGCCTATAAAGTTCCTTATTTAGGTGGTATAGGGATCTTGGTTATGGGCTATGGGGATGGTTTTGCGGCTTTGATTGGATCTAAGTATGGGAAACATTCCTTTAAGAAATACGGTTTAAGTAAAAGCTTAGAAGGATCCATCACAGTCTTTGTCTTTGCCTTCTTGGTCTCTAGTATCTTATTTGGGATCTATTCTCCAAGTGTCTTTCTCGTAAAAGCTCTTGTGATCGCAATCGCTTCGACCATCATCGAACTTCTTTCACCTAACGGTTATGATAATCTAAGCTTGCCTTTGTTTGTTAGCCTATTGAGTTGGGCGCTTGTCAGTGCTCTATGAGTCCTAATTTTATCATTGGTTTTATACTGAGCTTTATTGTAGCTGGTCTTGCCTATCGTAAGAAGAGTCTTACTTTAAGCGGAATGATCTCAGCTATCCTATTAGGAACCATAGTCTATGGCTATGGTCATTGGATCTTTTATATGTTTATGATGTTTTTCTTTATGAGTTCACTGGTGATACGAAAAATAGTCACCGTATTATATCCATCTGCCCACAAGACCTTAACCACTCATCAACGTAAACATGAAGCACGCACTTGGGTTCAAGTGCTCGCCAATGGTGGATTATTAGGGTTGATTAGTTTTTATTATTCGATTGCGCCCTCTAATTTAGTGGTGTTTGTGGCTGCTTTATCAATGGCTGCTTCTACTTCAGATACTTGGGCTTCTGAAATAGGGATCTTAAGTAATCAAAAACCTAAATCTTTGATTAGAAGACAAGAGATGGAGACAGGTCTATCTGGTGGGGTCACTCAACTCGGATTATTGGCCTCATTAGGAGGAAGTGCACTCATAAGTTTAGTCTTTGGGATCTTTCTATTATTCACAAAGGGTTTTAATCCTGAGTATCTACTGGCGACCTTATTGTGTTTGATAGGAGGCTTTAGTGGATCTTTAGTAGACAGTATCTTAGGTGAATTCTTTCAAGCCAAATATAAGACAATCAAATCAGAAATCATCGAAGTATCTGGTTCTTCTACAGATGCGTTGATTCATGGGTTACGTTGGGTCGATAATAATTTAGTTAACTTTCTAAGTAATCTTGCGGTTGTGGGTTCGTTTAGTTTTGTGATGTTGTGGACACAATGGCTATAAAAGAAGAGGCTTTGATTCTAAGTTTAGAAAAAAAGTGGGCAGAACTAAAATATGAGGTCTTAGAGAAAGATCCTGCGATTTATCAAAAGATCAGAACCCTTCTTAAAGATAAAGCTCATCCTAATGAAGATAAATTCAATGCCTTGATTCTAGAAGCACTGAGTCAAGAAGATCAAGCAGGTCGTCAACTGAATGCCTTACACCATGTATGGGGTTATTTTAAAAACATCGCCACTCATGAAGAAAAGGCAGAGTTTGAACACAAACTCCACCTTTGGGATCTTCATCAGATAAATCTAGATCAACTTAAACAAGTTCTGTATACTTTAGCTCTTAAGTATCAGATCAATTATCTACTAAACTCAAGCTATTTTAATAATAAAATTTAAGAATTCTCGATCAAGTCTCTTAAGTAAGCGTTCGCGAAACTTAGATCCTTCTTCCATTCAGGACTACCCACATACCAAAATTCACCCACAAACAAGGCTACTCCTTGTTTTTTTAATTCAATCAAAGCTTCTTTAAAATGGGTATCACCTTGACCATAAGGGATCTCACGATATTTACCTTCTACGATCTCCTTAAGATGAGCCGCTACGATATGGCCAGAAGCAGATCTTAGATCATCTTTTACAGTGATCTTGGATATCCTAGAGGCATTGGTTAGATTACCTAGATCAGGATACACTTGAAGATAAGGTGAGTTGTTTTGAGAGACATAAGTCATCGATTTCTTAGCGGTATCCATAAACAAGGTCTCCATTGTTTCAAAAGCGAGAATGACCCCATATTTAGACGCCAGATCTACACATAAACTAAGATTCTTCTCGAAATTGATCCTCGTAGAGTCATCGCTTTCTTCATAATAGACATCATACCCTGCCAATTGGATGATTCTTACGCCCAATTTAACCGCAAATATACATGCCTTCTCCATGATTTCTAGAGATCTTTCTTGGATCTTAGGGTTGTGAGATCCTAGTGGATATTTACGATGAGCACTTAAACACATCGATAAAACAGGGACTCCTGTTTCTTTTATCGCAGCTTGAAGTTCAAGTAGACAAGGATCACTGCTTTCTATACGAGATAACTTTAGATCTGTCTCATCGATACTGATCTCCAGATAATCAAAACCTGAAGATTTGGCGATATTTAATTTTTCTATCCAAGTTAATGTTGAAGGGACAGCTTTCTCATACATACCCAATTGATAGGATTTATTTTTGACCATAGTAAGCATTCTTCCCATGTTTTCTTAGGAAATGTTTATCTAAGAGGGTTTGTTGCATAGGTGTGATCTCAGGATTCATCATTTGAACGTGCCAAGCCATCATCGCAACTTCTTCCATGACGACTGCTTGATGAACCGCTTCTAAAGCACTCTTTCCCCAAGCGAATGGCCCATGACTCGCAACGATGACACCTTTGACGTAATTAGGATTAAGATCCTTAAAGGTATCTACGATCACATGTCCTGTATTGAGCTCATAATCTCCCTCAATCTCTGCTTCAGTCAATAGACGTGTACAAGGTATTTCCCCATAGTAATAGTCCGCATGCGTGGTCCCATAGGCTGGTATTGGACGTTTCGCTTGAGCGAAGATGGTTGCCCAACGAGAATGCGTATGAACGACACCTTTGATGTCTGGGAAAGCTTTATACAACTCTAGATGAGTAGAAGTATCACTGCTTGGTTTATAGTGGCCTTCTACGACTTGACCTTCTAGATTAACCAATACGATGTCTTCTAGCTTAAGTTGATCATAATCAACGCCTGAAGGTTTAATCGCGATAAGACCTTTTTCTCGATCAATGGCTGATACATTTCCCCAAGTAAAGACCACCATCCCCATTTTAGGTAAGAGTAGATTGGCTTCTAATACTTCTTGTTTAAGATGTTCAAGCATGGCTCTCCTCATCGCGTATCACATAGACCGCGGCTTCATTTTGAGTATGATTACTACTGTGGATAAGATCACAATCTTTTAAATGAAAAACGTTGAGATTCGCAGGACCTACACCTTTATCGATGATCGTCGTTTCGAATTTTCCATTTAAGTATTGAACCATAAAGAGATCTGAGGCTTCTCGTCTAACGCCACCTACAAAACTATTGATGCCTCTTATTTGTGTACCCACTAAAGTATGAGCGAAATCGATCACATAAGGATAACTATAAACATCCTTATATATCCCATCTATTTTCTTATAGATCTTGATCACATTCCCATGGAAGGGCTCGATCGTCATCAGTTCTTCTTGACCATCATTATCGATATCAACTATGGCTATTTCCCCAACCGCTTTATCCATGATTTTTTCGATCTGCCATTTTCCATTTACTGAAGGAACAGTTACTTTAAAGATCCCTTGATCACAAGTGAAGTAGCCCCCATCATTTTGAGGACTTCTTGAATACCCATGATTACGAGTCAAACCTTCCGCAATAACTTCAAGTTTTAAAGGTTCATTGAGGTCATTAGGCAACTGTGCCGCATAGATCTTTCCTGGACTACTCCAGTCTTCTTTGTCTTTCTTCGTTGTGGCGATGGTTGCCCCTACGAAGTATATTTTTCCTTGATCTTCATAGAGATCAAATCGATGAAGATAAGGTAAGTAAAGGATGTCTTTTATCGTGAATCCTTTGTCTTTCTCATAAGTGACCCAGCTTAAATGAGCACCACTGGGACTTTCTTTTAAATAGAAACCATTGACCGCAAGAAATTGATTCTTACGATGAGGTATGGGAATCATAGACATGGTTCCCCCACCTTTTTCCCATACGACTTTCTTATTCTGAAAATCCTTACCACTATAGGCAAAGCAAGGATAATCTTTCTCTTCACTGGCATAAAATAGATGAAGTTCATCGTCTAGTGTTATGGCTGCGGTTGAATAACAGCGAAATAGCTCATCTAAGCGTATTTTTTCTATTTTCATAGGTGCTCCTTATGGATAAACAAATACCGGGGTTTAGCCCGGTATTTGTTTTACTTTTTGTTCTTTTCTAGAAGTCCGCTGGCTAAGATCTTCTCTTTGGCTTCCGCATCGGATAGGACATTCTTCAAACCAATGACGATGACGCCTTTGGCTTCGGCATCCTTAAACATCGATACGAAGTTCAACGGAGTGAAAACGGCATCGTAGGATGTGGCAGAACTCTTACCTTCTGAGATGGAACAATGATGGATTTTGGTGAGGTTGACATTAAGATCCTTGAAGGCCTTTTCAACCCTCATCTTCATCATCAAACTGGTCCCAGCACCATTGGCACAAGCTACTAATACTTTCATATTTTATCCTCCTTTGTCGTTTTCATTATAAACTTTATTGAGCTACTTTTTTCAAGTATGCGTCATAGTCATCAGTAATCAAGAAGTAAGTGTCTTTGTGTCTTGCATATTGAATCTGAGGAATAGCCAACATACCAATAACGATGATCCCAACACCAACATAACCAACGATGTCCCCATACGCAGCCATGAAGTGTAAGAAGTAAGTGAATACTGGCCATACAACAGCCCAGTCCCACATGCCTAAGTATCCGCCATAAGCAGCTAGTCCAACGAATTGAGCAATGATTGCTGATCCGAAGACTTGGCATAATCCAGCGATAAATGGCATCAACATCGCAGCTTTGACCCCGCCTTTATTGTTGGCGAAGACAGCAATCGTTGCGTTATCGAAGAAGACAGGAACGAAACCAGCAATGATCAAGACCGGGCTCTTCAACACGATCAAGGCCATAATGGCTAAGAATTGACCTAAAGCACCAAACAAGAAGCCGATGGTGACAGCATTAGGAGAACCGAATCCATAGACAGCTGCACAGTCGATACCAGCAACAGCCCCTGGCAATAGACGAGTGGAGATCCCTTGGAAAGATTGGGTCAATTCAGTAACGAAGGTACGAACGCCCAATTGTAAGATTGACAGATAAACAGCGAAATTCAAGGAAGTTGTTAAGATATAGAATTCAAACGCAGCTGTTTCTTTCAAGAAACCTTTTTCAACTAAGTAAGGTTTACCTAAGACCAACAAGATGATTCCAAAGAAGATGGTCATCAAGATCGCAGTAGCAACCATGTTTTCATTGAAGATAGATAAGAAACCAGGTAATTTGATGTCTTCAAGTCTCTTTTTGTTTTTACCGAAGAGTTTCTTCGATAGTTCACTAAATACAGCGATACCAAACATTTGTTGGTGAGCGACACAGAAGCCGGCACCTTCAGTAAGATCTTGTGTGTATTCAACGGTCAAGTTAGAGCCGACAGCCCAGTAGACTCCCAAGACCAAGCCCATGATGATCAGATACTGTGTTTCCTGTAAAGCAGGGAATACGAACAAGATCAACCAGAAAGCAGTAGAAGCTTGTTGTAACTGAACATGGCCTGTGGTGAAGATGGATCTTAATTTGGTCCATTTCTTCAAAGCAACCAAGACGATATTCAAGATGAAAGCAATAAGCAATAAAGTCATAACTGCTGAGAAGGATTTCCCGATGGCAGTTAAACCAGCTGTAACAGCGTTTTGCCCGAAGTATGGGTCAATAACTGTCGCGGTCAATTGGAAACGGTCTTTCAACCCAACCAAGATCGGACGGAAATTGTTGACCAATCCCCCTGAACCTACCCCTAAGATTAAATAACCAACTGTGGCTTTAATGAATCCCGCCAAAACTTCATACCAAGGCTTTCTCAGTAAGACATAACCTACCAAGACGATCAACCCGATAAAGTAAGCCGGAACGGTTAGGATGTTCGTCGCGAAGTACGTCCAACCCTTAATGATAATTTCCATGAATATTCTCCTTTCCTTTTTTTCTTATTTATAAAGAACCACTGTTCTTATAAATACTGTTTTTGGATGCGCAAGAGATCTTCATCGTTCTTGGCATCAAGCAATGCATTTACAACGTCATCATTCATCAACATCTCAGCCAAAGCCATCATGTTTTCTAAATGCTTCTCATGATTGACTGAAGCTAAGGTAAAGAACAAACGGGCATCCTTTTCAGGATCATTAGGATCAAAATGAACAGCTTCTTCAACTTTCATAAAACTAATGGCTGTATCGTTGACCCCTTCAGCCCCTTCAGTTGAATGAGGCATCGCAATGTTTGGAGCGATGACGATATAAGGTCCATAGTCTTTAACACACTTGATGACCAAATCGACATAAGCTTGAGTGATCGTGTTGTCTTTCTTAAGAGGTTCACACGCTGCTTGGATCGCACTTTCCCAATCAGGGAAGCTTTGATGATAGCAAGTATGTTTCTTTTCAACGAAAGTTTTTAACATATTACAAGATCGATCTGAACGGAACGTTCTGTTCATCTGTAAAGGCATCTTCGAAGCCTCTACGGAAATGGAATTGGCGTTTATCAGCATCATCTGGATAGATGAACTTGCCTCCTACATCCCAAATAAACGGTTTGAACTTGTACTGTAAGGTATATTTCTTGAAATCGTACAGCATCAGTATTTCAGCAGGATCCGCCTTGAAGTTGGTCCATACATCATAATGTAGAGGAATAACGACTTTGGTCTGTAGAGCTTCAGCCATTCTTAGGATATCGATGGAAGTCATCTTATCTTGATTACCAACTGGATTTTCTCCATAAGATCCAAAGGCCACATCGATCTTATGATCTTTTCCGTGTTTAGCGTAATAGATTGAATAATGGGAATCGCCTGAATGATATACATTTCCACCAGGTGTCTTCACCAAGAAGTTGACTGCTTTATCATCCATATCGGTAGGACATACCCCACGAATATCTTCATCCGCAGTCACTAAGCAGGTTCTATCGAAGGAATCCAAGACAACAATTTCAGTATCTTTGATCTTAATGATGTCTCCAGGTTTTACAGTTACGAGACGATCTTCTGGTACGCCCCATTTGCGCCAAATCTCAACACTTTTCTTAGGACCAATAAACGGTACTTTTTCTTTTACGTTTTGTAGAACTGCAGCTGCCATATTCATATCGATATGATCAGCATGATAATGAGTCGATAAGACCGCATCCACTGTTGTCAGTGAGAATGGATCGTATACGATCTGGACGCCTCTTAGGTTCGGTTGCAGCAGTCTTCCACCGGTCATGTTCTTCATTTGATGGAAGGGGGCCATCTCCTGAACTTTTTTGGAACGTTTTCCGTTACCGAACCATGCGTCAATCACGATGTTCGTATTGTTTTCTGTTTTAAACCAAACTCCGACACAACCCAACCACCACATGGCGAGTTTGCCTTTCTCTACAACCTCTTGATCGATTTCTTCATTGAGCCAAGTTCCCCACTCTGGGAAAGAACTCAGGATCCACGATTCACGAGTAACTTCATCAATTTTAGCCATAGATGTCCTCTTCTTTCTTTTCGAGACCAGTTTAGTCGATACTATTCATAAAGACAAGTGCATTATATGAATTATATAGGCTTTATATGAACACTTTAATTTATGATAGGGTTTTCATTTGTTTATATGAACTTTTAATTGTATATTATTCATATAAATTAAAAGAGGACCACTTTATGAAACATTTTGACATCTATTACACCAAACAAGAACGAAGAAACTTGATCATTAACGCCATTGTCTTATTGATATTCATTGGTTACTCCATCTATTTGATCTTCGGTTCTACTGATATCGTAAGAACCTTATTTCTACTATTTATCCTTATTGTCTTTACTGCAGCTATGGTTTTAAAAGAAGTATTAAATTTCTTTTTTCAAAAGGCCATCTATCAATTGACCCATGAGTGCGATCCTTTACTTGCCTTTGAAACGATGAATCTCGTAAAAAAATATGATTATCTAAAAGGATATACTCTATCTTATGTTGCGTTTAGTTCATTGGTGTATATCGATACAGAGAATCCTGAAGCACTGTTGGAGTTATTCGCTCCAGACAATAAAATGACCCAAAACGGGAAAGATATGATCTTGATTAAGAACTATTCACTTTATAAAGCTTATGTCTTATTAAACAATAAGACACAAATGAAGAAAGCCTATACTGAACTGATCCGATTAAAGGAGCTTAGAGTTAAAGGTAAGAGCTTAAGTCCTTTATATGCATGGTTCGACATCGAAGCAGAATATGCTTTATTAACCAACGATGTCAAAGAAGCTTCCAGTATTCTATCCAAAGCTAATACTTCAGCGTTGAATATCCGTGAGAAAGCCCATCATTTAGCTTTGGTTGCTTCTGTAGAAACAGAAAAGGGTAACTTAAGAGAAGCTAAAGCACTTTATGAAGAAATCAGTACGATCGCCAATAAGATGTCTCTTAAAGAAAGAGCTCTTCTTAAACTAAAGGAGTTAAAGAATGAAAAGACACAAAAAACTCGTTGAGGAAAGACGTAATCAAGTGTTGTTTGAATTATCAGTGACTCCTGAAATCAAAGTAGAAGAATTAGCTGAACGTTTAAAAGTAAGTCCCTTGACCATAAGACGAGATCTTCAATATTGGGAAGATAAGAATCGGATTACACGACATTATGGGGGAGCACGATTGGTTGAGACCTTTCAACAATCTTGTAATGTATCTGACATTAAAGAACTAAGAAAGAACGCCATCGCAAAAAAAGCCGCCGAGTTTGTAGACGATGGGGATACCATCTTCATCAATACTTCTACTACAGCTCTAATGATTCTAAAATACATCAAGCATAAACGAGTCAATGTCATCACCAATAACGCCAATGCGATCTTCGTTCAAAAGGATAACCTTATCAACGTCTTATTGACAGGAGGAGAACTTAGAGAACCTAAAGAATCTATGGTTGGAGAATTCGCCTA
>CAIXIN010000248.1 GCA_903919545.1 uncultured bacterium
CCAGTGATGACAGCTTTACGAATGGCGGCTTTGATTTCAGCGACGCTGAGTTCTTCGCCTTCCAAGAATTTCATCATAATGTCTTCATCGTAATCCGCAACCATTTCAACGAGTTTAGCGCGATATTCTTCGACACTGTCTTTCATTTCAGCTGGGATTTCTGTAAAGGTATCTTCTTTGGTCTTATCACCTGAGAAGATTCTTGCTTTACGTTCGATGATGTCGATCAATCCATCGAAATAATTTTCGACGCCGATCGGCAATTGGATAGGAGTAGCTTTAGCACCCAAACGAGTGATCAAGGTTTTAGCCGACATGTAGAAGTCCGCGCCAGTAGCATCCATCTTATTGACGAAGACGATACGTGGGACATTGTATTTTGTGGCTTGTCTCCAGACGGTTTCAGTTTGAGGTTCTACCCCATTCTTTCCATCTAGAAGTGTTACGGCACCATCTAGTACACGTAAAGAGCGTTCTACTTCGACGGTAAAGTCGACGTGACCTGGAGTGTCTATGATGTTGATTCGGTTGCCTTTCCAAGCAGCTGTTGTGGCTGCGGAAGTAATCGTGATACCGCGTTCCTGTTCCTGAGCCATCCAATCCATGGTGGCGGCACCGTCATGCACTTCACCAATCTTATGGGTTTTTCCGGTATAGAATAGGATTCTTTCGGTTGTAGTGGTTTTACCGGCGTCGATGTGGGCCATGATGCCGATATTTCTTGTGTTCGCTAGTGAATATTCACGTGCCATTAGCGGGTCACCTCCTTAGTTAAGCACTTTCGCATGTCTTACCAACGGTAATGAGCGAAGGCTTTGTTGGCTTCAGCCATTTTATGAACGTCGTCTCTTTTCTTAACGGAAGCACCTGTGCCATTAGCGGCATCGATGATTTCATTGGCTAAACGTTGTTGCATTGTTTTTTCATTTCTTAAACGAGCATAATTAACGACCCATCTTAAACCTAAAGTCAATCTACGTTCAGCGGATACTTCTACCGGTACTTGGTAGTTGGATCCCCCAACGCGTCTAGCTTTGAGTTCTAACATCGGCATAACGTTGGCGAGTGCTTGTTCAAACACTTCCATTGGTTGACGACTTGTCTTTTCTTCGATCATATCGAAGGCATCATAGAGGATATTGGAAGCGACACCGCGTTTCCCATCCAACATGATTTTATTGATTAAGCGAGTAACCAGTTTTGAGTTGTAGATCGGATCGATCAGGACGTCTCTTTTGGCTATAAAACCTTTTCTTGGCATGTTCTGTCTTTCCTTTCTTACTTAGCGGCCTTAGGACGCTTTGCACCGTAAAGGGATCTACCCTGTCTACGATTGTCTACTCCGGCACAGTCTAATGTACCGCGGATGATGTGGTAACGAACCCCAGGTAAATCTTTGACACGACCGCCACGAATCATGACGACGCTGTGTTCCTGTAAGTTATGACCGATCCCTGGGATATACGCTGTAACTTCCATTCCGTTGGATAAACGTACACGGGCATATTTGCGTAGAGCGGAATTCGGTTTCTTTGGTGTCATGGTACCGACACGGGTGCAGACTCCACGTTTTTGCGGAGATGAGATGTCAGTAGGACGACGTTCCAAAGTATTCAAACCTCTGTTTAGTGCTGGAGATTTTGATTTATACACTTTGTTTGTACGGCCTTGGCTGACCAATTGGTTGATTGTAGGCATTTTGTACCCCTTTCTTGCACACATTACCGGGTGTGCCATCTTTCGTAATTGAAGTTTAGTTCCGCTAAACGGAACGCATTCATCGATAAGCCTTCATATGATAAAGCGTTTAGAGAGACTTGTCAATGATAAACAAGAAAAAACGGCTGTTTCCAGCCGTTTTCATCGAATTATTCGCCTTTGTCGGATTTTTCCTGATCTCTCAGGATTTCCATTGAATTCTGTTCTTCTTCACGTCGAGCGTTCTTAGCGTATCTCGCATCTCTCAATGCGGCGGCTTTCGCTTGGATCAAGCGGGAAGATTCACGATCTACTTTAGAACCTGTTCCTGCTGGAATGCGTTTACCGATGATGACGTTTTCTTTTAAGCCCTTGAGATGATCGATCTTTCCTTTAATGGAAGCATCGGTCAAGACCTTCGTGGTTTCTTGGAAAGAAGCCGCGGATAGGAAGGAATCTGTCTCAACAGAAGATTTAGAGATCCCTAATAAGAGAGGTTTAAAGGTTGCTGGTGTTTTACCATTCATCAAGAATTGCTTATTCTTACGCGTAATGCTAGAAATACTCATCTGCATACCGATCGATAGTTTCGCATCACCACCATCAGTGATGACGATCTTACGTAACATCTGTCTGATCATGACTTCTAGATGCTTGTCAGAAATTTCGATCCCTTGGGATTGATATACTTTCTTGACTTCTTTCATGATGTAGAACTGAACGGATTCAACGCCTCCGACTTCCAGAAGCTCTTTAGGATCGATATGGTCATCGGTTAGGTTTTCACCCGCCTCAACATATTCGCCCTTCTTAAGATCCTGACGGATGTGTTGGGTTAAACTTGCGAAGTGAGAAACCACTTCGTTGGTATTCTGATTGGTAACGTCGATACGGATTAAGAGTTCTTTCGCATCGTTTTCTTCACGATCGAAGAAGTCAGTATTGACGGATTCGATCGCAGAAATGATCCCTGAGATCTTAGCCAAGATGGCTGGACGTTTAGGACGTCTTGCTTCAAAGAGTTCTTCAACACGAGGTAAACCTTGTGTGATGTCTCCCCCTTCAGCGGCAGCGACCCCTCCAGTATGGAAGGTACGCATGGTTAACTGGGTCCCTGGTTCCCCAATGGATTGGGCAGCCATGATGCCTACTGCTTCACCGACTTCAACTGGTTTACCTGTAGCTAAGTTACGTCCGTAACATTTGACACAGATTCCATCGGTTGATTTACAAGTAAAGACATTACGGATCTTGGTTTTCTTGACTCCAGCTTCTACGATCAAGGTCGCCATAGGTTCAGAGATGTATTCATCGCTTTCAACCATGACTTCACCTGTCTTAGGATTGATGATGTCTTCTTTAGCGTAGCGACCAATCAATCTATCTTTCAATTCTTCGATGACAGTGTTGTTTTTTCTGTCTCTGATGTCTTCGATGACGTAACCTGTATCGGTTCCACAGTCTTCTTCAACGATCATGACATCTTGGGCAACATCCACCAAACGACGTGTTAGATAGCCTGATTCAGCGGTCTTCAAGGCTGTATCGGTCAATCCTTTACGAACCCCATGGGTCGAGATAAAGAATTCAGATACATTAAGTCCCTTACGGAACGAGGAATAAATAGGTACTTCGAAGACGGAAGGAATATAGCGTGATTCTGCCTTAGAGAGGTTACTCAAGGCATTCCCAACGATCTTATCATCTTTCTTTTCTTCGCCGATACTCTTAGAGGCAACATATTTGAAGAAAGATTCAGGGGTTTCTACATAGTCTTCCGCAATCTTAATGGCCTTCGTATAGAAGGATTCTGCAGTCTCAAACAAGTTCTTGATGTCTTGGGTATTTAGACCCAAAGCAGAGACCTTGATCGCTTCAGAGACGTTCTCTTGGCTCAGACCACGTTTTACGATTTCTTTAAAGAGACCGTTGAGGGCTTTCTGAACTTCGCCTAGTTTCTTCTGGTATTGAGCTGCGTAATAGATCTTATCGATGGCTTGTTTATCATTGGCGTAAGTGACCTGAACGAATTCATCCCAGGCAACATCATCCAAAGGCACAGTTTCTAATAGACTCTTCGCTTGGGCCAAGACACTTGGATCACAAGTACTCAACAAAGCATCCGTTTTGATTTTTAGATCTTCAGACAATACTGAGGTGAAGTTCTTAAGAGGATCCGCATATTTTATGAGACCCGAGTCTACTTTTTCATCAAAGATCTTACGTACGAGATCATCGTAGGAGACCTTCGTTTTAAATAAGGATTCAACTTCTTGTTTAGAGAAATTTCTTTCTACGAACTTAGAAGCCAAGGTGAAGTGATCCAACAAGACGACTGGGATCTCGGAGAGCATCTTGATCTTATTGATGGATTGGAAGACACGGTTATCATCGACGACGTCGAATGCGATCGCATCGATGTGCTTATCGCCTTCTGAAGTCAAGGTGATCTTTTCTTTATCAGATAAGACCGCCAATACGATAGGATTACGTTTCTTCAAGAGGAACTTCACATTTTCATACAAGGATGCTTGAGCCAAGTCTTCTTTGGTTAAGGTATTGGTCAATAAGCTCTTCGCTAAATCAACGAGACCCTGTTTCTTGTCTGCCAGTTTGAGTTGTTTCTCATCCAGTTTGACCATAATAAACGGATTCTTTTGATCCAAACGTAAAGCGATACTGTCTTTTTGATCCTTGATCCAAAGGGCTTTATCGAGCTGAACGATCAATTCATCGGTACTGTTACGTCCCATGAAGTTGATGGTGAGCTTATCGAAACCTTGTTCAAATTCATTCTTAGCGAGCTTGATGGCTTCGTTTTGAGAAGTGATCGTAAAGCTATGATCGCCTTTGACAGCGTCATTCTTGATCATCGTCAAGACGGTTTCTTGATCTAATTCGCCTGAGCTTTGTAGACGTTCAACATTCGCTTGGACCTTTTTGCGTGCTTTGACATTAAGGTCAGCAGCGTAAGCATTGAGGTGTTTAACTTGAACGTAGGATTCTAAGGCTTTGAAGTCTTCATACAATTCATAGAGTTTGATCTTTTTGGTTTCTTCAGCTGCTTTGATGGCCTCTTCGCGTTCTTTGATCAAGATCAATTCTGCAGGTTCCAAAGCGAAGTCCAAATAGTGTTCTTTCAATAAACTACGGAATTCACGCTTCTTGCCTTCCATATTCTGGGAGGTTTCAGCTTGATGAGATTTGGTCGATGAGATCGGTTTACCCATTAGACCACGGATACCAGCCAACTGAGTAAAGTGAGACGCATTCCCACGCGCACCAGAAGTCTTCATCATATTGATTGGGTTCTTACGAGGCAAGTGTGCTTCTAAGTCTTTCCCGATGTCGGATTTGATACGATCCCACAAGATCGTAACGTGACGTTCCCACTCACGTGGTGTCAAACGTCCTGTTTGTCTAAGATCCATCAAGCGTGCTTCTTGGATCTTACCTTGTTCAACCAAGGATGCGGTATTAGGAGATACAACGATATCGCTTAACGCAACGGTCATACCCGCAACTGTAGAATACTTAAATCCGTTGTCTTTGATCTTATCTAAGATTTCGGAAGTCTTTGAGGTCCCATAGCGATTGAATACTTCGGCGATGATGGTTCCTAAGTCTTTTTTCTTAAAGTCATTACTGATCTTTAAGGATTGGATATACTTCTTAACGTTTTCGCCTAAAGGTACGAAATAACGTTGAGGTGTAGAGATGAAGTTCTCTTTAGAGACTTCATTGATGTAAGGTAGATCGCTAGGGAACATTTCATTGAAGATCAGTTTCCCAGCTGTGGTAATCAAATAGGATGCATTTTGAGCAGGTGTAAAACCATCTTTACCTAAAGATCTAGCACGTACCGCAATACGGGTATGGATATGGATCTCTTTGGATTCATAGGCCATTAAGGCTTCATTGATGTCTTTATAGATATGACCTTCGTTTTCACTGAAACGAGTCCATAAATTGAAACCATCCATATCACCTAAGGCTTTTAAAAGTTCTGCTTTTACAACGAATTCAGCTGCAGTTTCTTCCATGTTTAAATAGAAGTTACCCATGACCATGTCTTGAGAAGGCGTAACGATAGGCTTACCATCTTTAGGACCCAAGATATTATTGGAACCCAACATCAAGACTTCAGCTTCAGCGCGTGATTCTTCACTCAAAGGTACGTGGACAGCCATCTGGTCACCATCAAAGTCGGCGTTAAACGCAGGGGTTACCAGTGGATGTAGACGAATGGCTCTTCCTTCTACCAATTTAGGCATGAAGGCTTGGATACCTAGTCTATGCAAAGTAGGCGCACGATTTAAGAGTACTGGATGATTGTGGATGACATCTTCGACGACGTCCCATACACGAGGATCCTGTCTTTCGATCAGTTTCTCAGCGGATTTAGGATTAGAAGTCAATTGACGATACACCATCTCATTGATGACGAAAGGTTTAAACAACTGGATCGCCATTTCACGAGGGATACCACATTCAAACATACGCAGATCAGGTCCTACAGCGATAACGGAACGACCAGAGAAGTCGACTCGTTTACCCAGTAAGTTCTGTCTAAAACGACCCTGTTTCCCTTTTAAGCTATGGGATAAGGATTTAAGCGGACGTTGTCCTGCCCCTGCGATAGGTTTAGAACGACGACCATTATCGATGAGGGCATCTACTGCTTCTTGAAGCATACGTTTTTCATTTTGAACGATGATGGACGGAGTGCCCATTTCGATCAATCTTTTTAAACGACTGTTTCTTGTGATGACTCTACGATATAGATCATTTAGATCACTGGTGGCGAAACGTCCACCATCAAGTTGTAGCATAGGTCTTAGATCTGGTGGAATAACAGGCAATACAGTTAGAACCATCCATTCAGGTTCATTATCTGAATCTCTAAACGCATCGATGGTTTCTAAACGTTTGATCAATTTCTTACGTTTATCGCCTTGAGCGTCTTTTAATTCTTCGATGACACCACGGTGTTCTTTGGCCAAATCGATACGTTCAAGAAGTTCCTTGACTGCTTCAGCCCCTGTTTTCGCAACGAAAGATCCTACACCGAATTCACGTGTGTAGTCTCTGTATTCCTTTTCAGAAATGATTTGTTTATAAGATAGATCCGTATCACCAGCGTCGATTACGACCCAAGATACGAAATAGACGACTTCTTCTAGATTCTTAGGAGAGATCCCTAAGAGTAAGCTCATTCGGGAAGGAATGCCTCTTAGATACCAGATATGAGCTACAGGAGCCGCTAAATCGATATGTCCCATACGTTCACGACGAACGGAACTCTTGGTAACTTCTACACCACATCGATCACAGACAACACCCTTATAACGAACTTTTTTATACTTTCCGCAGAAACATTCCCAATCCTTTGAAGGACCGAAGATCTTCTCACAGAATAATCCATCACGTTCCGGTTTTTGAGAACGATAGTTGATGGTTTCAGGTTTCTTGACTTCTCCATGACTCCATTCACGAATACGATCGGGAGAGGCTAAACCAATTTGGATAGAGGCAAAATTGTTGATACTCATTAGTTCATTTCCTCCGGTTCCATATCAGATCCAACGACTGCTGCTTCAGGAACTCCATCTTCTTCTTCAGATTGAAAGCCATCTTTGAGATCTTCATCGTCTAAACCGAGATCGGTTGGGATGATAGGCTCAGCTTCCAAAATAGAATTGTCTTCAACTTCGATCTTCTTCATATCGACTTCTTTTTTATCTTCATCCAAAAGCTTGACATCGATGCCTAAAGCATTGAGTTCATGTTTAAGGACTCTGAAGGATTCAGGAACTCCTGGTTCAGGAATATCCTTACCTTTAATGATGGCTTCATAAGTCTTCGTACGGCCCATGATGTCATCAGATTTGATGGTTAAGATTTCTTGTAGAGTACTGGATGCGCCATAAGCTTCTAAAGCCCAGACTTCCATTTCTCCAAAACGCTGACCTCCGTTTTGAGCCTTACCACCCAAAGGTTGTTGAGTAACTAAGGAATACGGGCCTGTCGCACGAGCATGCAACTTATCGTCGACCATGTGAGCCAATTTGATCATATACATGACCCCAACAGAGATACGTTCATCGAACTGTTCACCGGTACGACCATCAAACAAGATGGTTTTTCCGTCTTCAGTCATTTCAGCTTCTCTCATGATGTCTTTTAATTCTTCATTGTTGATCCCATCGAAAACTGGGGTCGCAAACTTCACGCCGAGCTTTTCTGCAGCCATACCTAAATGGATCTCTAGGACCTGACCGATGTTCATACGAGAAGGAACACCGAAAGGATTCAACATGATATCGACCTGACTTCCATCAGGTAAGAATGGCATATCTTCTACAGGCAAGATCTTAGAGATAACGCCCTTATTCCCATGACGGCCGGCCATTTTATCCCCTTCTGAAATCTTACGCTTTTGTACGATGTAGACTTTTACGACACGTTTTACACCTGGTGCCAGATCATGTCCATCTTCACGATCAAAGATTCTGACCGCTTGAACGATACCACTACCTCCATGAGGTACTTTTAAAGAGTTGTCTCTAACTTCGCGAGACTTATCTCCAAAGATCGCAAGGAGTAGTTTTTCTTCAGGAGAAATTTCACTTTGTCCTTTAGGGGTAACTTTACCAACTAAGATATCGCCTTCTTTAACTTCAGCCCCGATCATAACGATGCCTTGAGCATCTAAATGACGGCAGGCATCTTGAGAGACGTTAGGGATATCACGGGTGATTTCTTCATCGCCCAATTTAGTATCTCTGACTTCTAGATCATATTCTTCAATATGGATAGAAGTATAAACATCATCTTTAACTAAACGTTCAGACATGATGACCGCATCTTCATAGTTATAGCCATACCAGGTCATAAACGCGATCTTGACGTTTTGACCTAAAGCCAATTCGCCGGATTGCATAGATGGTCCATCGGCTAAGACATCTCCACGATCGACCATTTCGCCTTTTCGAACCAATGGGGTCTGATTGATACAGGTCCCTTGGTTAGAACGCTTGAATTTCATCAAATCGTAAGTATGTTCACCATCATCGGAAGTCACTACGACCTTATTCGCATCGACATAGGTCACTAAACCTTGATGATGAGAAATAACCGCTGACCCTGAGTCAGACGCAATACGATGCTCAATACCCGTTCCTACATAAGGAGAACGTGGCCTAAGCAAAGGAATCGCTTGACGCTGCATGTTGGCACCCATCAAAGCACGAGAAGCATCATCGTTTTCTAAGAAAGGAATACAAGCAGTCGCAACGGAGACGATCTGTTTAGGAGAAACGTCAGCCAATTCGACTTGGTCTTTTAATACTTTAATATGGTCGCCTTTATAACGTACGACGACTTCATCATGAGCCAATTTCCCATCGACAACTTCATTCGCCTGAGCGATGTTGTAGTCCATTTCATCATCAGATGATAGATAAATAACTTCATTGGAAACCGTTCCGTCTTTTAAGACCTTACGATAAGGTGTTTGGATAAAGCCATATTCATTGACACGGCCATAAGAGGTTAGATTAGAAATCAACCCGATGTTTGGACCTTCAGGGGTCTCGATCGGACAGATACGGCCATAGTGGGACGCATGAACGTCACGGACTTCAAAGCCAGCACGTTCTCTTGTTAAACCACCAGGACCTAAAGCAGATATACGACGTTTATTGGTCAACTCAGCCAAAGGATTGGTTTGATCCATAAATTGGGAGAGCTGAGAAGAAGAGAAGAATTCTTTAATGGCTGCAGTCAAAGGACGAATATTGGTCAAGGTCTTAGGAGTTAAACCACCTAAGTCAGCATTGATGGACATTCTTTCTTTAACGACACGTTCCATTCTAGATAGACCAATACGGAATTGATTTTGGATCAATTCACCTACAGTACGGATTCTACGATTGCCCAATTGGTCGATATCGTCAGTTTCTCCGACACCTGTATGTAGATTTAGAAGATAGTCATAAGAAGCGATCATATCGCTCATTGTAACGGTCTTCTTGGTCAACAAAGGATCAGTCCCGATGATCTTGATGATGTCATCGGATTCTTTAGCTTTGACATAGACTTGTTGAACAGCAGTCCCTACCAACCAGCATTCCGCATTCTCATCACCGATTTCGGTTTTAAGATCACGTTCTTTATCGATGGATAGAACCATACGATCTTTAGAAGGTTCAAAAGCTGGAACTAAGGTTTCACCCTCGATGTTGACATCTTTACCCTTAAGCAAGATTCTCCCAATAACGAATAGACGTTGTCCATAAGACATGACAGAGTTGAAGTTGGCTTTGTTTAAAGGAAGTTTACGTGCGATAAGGCCTTCATAGACAGAGACTGTATCGACGAGTTTTCCTAAAGTGACTGCATCTTCTTCGGTAATGACCATACCTTTATCCAATACGAAATCTTTATGATCGACGCCTACAGCTAAAATACGACCGACTAGGGCATCTCTATCTGCGGTCTTGACCGCACTGGCTTCTGGGAAAGAGAAATAAGGATTGAACGGGAAAGCCTGCATATAAAGACCCTTGTTTAGAACATTCAACAAGATGGCTTTTTCTTCACGATCGACGAAGGTATCTGCCTTTAAGACAACATTGCCTAAAGTATCCTTCACATCCATCGCAAGTTTATTTCCGACCATACGATCGACAACACTTAGCTTCTTGCCAAGTTTATAACGTCCAGCTTTGGTCAAATCATATCTACGGTTATCAAAGAATTTAGACTTCATCAAATTCTTAGCGCCTTCTTCAGTTGCGATTTCATCAGCACGTTGATTGTTGTAGATGTCATACAAGGCTTCACGCGTCGTTCTGACTTTATCCGACAACAAGGTATTGATCATATCTGGGTATTCCCCAAAGAACGACGTAAACATCAACAGGTAATGGTTGATGAATTCACGCTCATCGCCGAAGATATCTTGACGATTGGTGTTATACCCTAAAGCACTTAAGAAAGTTCTGAAGGCTGTTGTATCATAAGCATCTTCTGCTTTTTCAGTATCGAAAGAAAAACCGATGGCTTTAAAAAGAATGGAAGACAAGATCTTACGTTTACGATCGATCGAAACGTTGATCTGGAAGTCTGAATCCGTAAAGTTGTTTTCTGCAGCGTTGGCTTTAGAAGCCGCGGTGGTCTTTTTAACAGCAGACATGAATTCCAACCAAGTACCTCTGGAAGGAATTAATTCAGAATTGTATTTGTCTTGTTGATTACCGACTTTATCTTTTAGGGGTTCATAATAGTAATAAGCGCCTGGTGAACGTACGATCTGGGAAACGATGACTCGTTCTGCCCCATTGATGATGAAGGTTCCAGTTTCGGTCATCAAAGGGAATTCTCCCAAGAAAACATCTTCATGACGTTCTGAGATTTCACCGGTTGCTTTATCCAAGGTTTCCAACTTCATGTGCGCTTTTAAGGGAGCTGCGTAATTGGCTTCCCTTTCTTTGCATTCCCCTACACTATACTTAGGTTCCGCAAATTCGAAGGAAATAAAATCTAAACGGACATTTTCCCCATGATTGATAATGGGATAAATTTCCTGAAAAACTTCTTTTATACCTTCTTTAGTAAACCAGTCGAAGGAATCTGTCTGGATCTCAACCAGATTAGGTAAATCGAGGGTGCCGCTGACTTTGGAATAGTCTCGACGTGCTGCCTTTTTACCGTATTGCGTGATACGGTAGGATTCTTGTTTTTTCATGCGCGCCATCCTTTCGAAGTGTATCATAACGCTTAAAAGGGCCTAAAATCCCGTTTAATTTCGTTAGTTATGCAATTTATTATATTACCAAAGATTATTCAATATGTCAATCTTTATTGGATTTAAGTATCTCATAACCTTTATACAGTTTGATTCTGTTAACGCTAGGAAATATCGACTGAAGTTCTTTGAAACTACTGGCCGCTCCTTGTTGCCGTCTAATCACGATGATCAGCGACCCTTGAGGATTTAAATGCTTGTAAGCATTGCGATAGAGTTCATAGATGGTTTCTTTTCCAGTACGTATGGGAGGGTTAAGTAAGATCGTATCATAAGATCGATCTAACGCTTCTCTTCCATCTTTAACTATGTAATGTGCTTCTAGTCCTAGCTTTTCAGCTGAGGCTATTGCACATTCTACAGCTCTGATATTGACATCGATCCCGTCAACTTCGACAGAAGGATCGAATTTCTTAACTAGTAGTCCCACCAATCCATAGCCACAGCCCATATCCAACAGTTTACCTGTCACCTTTAATTCAATGGCTGTTTCAGCCAATAGAAGTGAACCTTCATCAGGTTTGGACTTTGAAAAGATCCCATTATCGCTAATAAAGACCATATCATGGCCCAAAAACCGGAAAGACAGTTCTTTCCGGTTACTGGGTGTGTTTTCTGAGTTTTTAAAGTAGTGAGTCAAGTTTCACCATCACTTTTACAGTGACAGCTTACTTTAATTCAACGACAGCGCCAGCAGCTTCAAGAACTTTCTTGAATTCTGCAGCTTCTTCAGGTTTTACTTTTTCTTTGATGGCCATAGGAGCCTTGTCAACTAAACCCTTCGCTTCAACCAAGCCTAAGCCTGTGATTTCACGAACAGCCTTGATGACGCCGACTTTTGAAGGTCCAACTTCTTTCAAGATAACATCTACTTCAACTGGTCCAGCAGGAGCAGCTTCGACAACTGCAGCAGCAGCAGCGACAGGTGCAGCAGCGCTGACACCGAATTCGGTTTCAATTGCTTTAACCAATTCGTTCAATTCTAGAATGGTCATTTCCTTTAAGGAAGCAATTACATCTTGTGCATTTAATTTAGCCATGTTTTTTTCTCCTTGTTTAATTAAACTGACTTGTTTTCGGCAATTTGCGAAACAGCATAGGCGAACTTACGAACTGGTGATTGTAACATCCCCAAGATCTGACTGTACATCCCATCTCTTCCAGGCAAGCTTGCCACTTCAGTGATCATTGCAGCATCACATACTGTGCCTTCTACAACGCCACCTTTTAATACCAACTTCTTGTGCTTCTTAGCGAATTTCGCCAAGATGCGACTTGGTGCTACTGCATCACCGCCGAAAGCGATGGCATTAGGACCACTGAGGGATGAAGTCAATGCTTCATAACCAAGTTCAGCGGCAGCACGAGAAACAAATGAATTCTTATAAACTTTGAATTCGATTTCTTCTTTGCGCAACTCACGACGAAGATCGGTTACTTCTTTGACGGTCAGCCCGCGATATTCGACTACGACGGCTGATTTTGAAGCTTTGAGTTTCTCAGTAACTTCAATAACCATCGCCTTTTTACTATCGAGTATCGATTGGTTCATAGACTGTCCTCCTTGTTTTTCTCAACATACCTTGAGTAAATAAAAACCCGTATCCATAGACACGGGCAAAAAGTTACTTTAACTTTTACCTCGGCAACGAATTAAGCCAGTTTATCGGCAGTTGCTGTCTGTGGTATATTGAACACCACTTATTCTATAGGATTAAAAGATAAAGTCAAGCAGTTTCGTTCTCATTAAACCAAAGTGAAGCGATACACAATGAATGGAGCTTCAGTTTAGAATTTGATTCCAGTAAGTAAGATTCCAAAGGTCAACGCAAATACTTTAACCAATTCTGTCAACATGACATAATTTCTTAGGATAGTATTTCCTAAAACACTAGAGAATGGGAATCCTATTAGAACGATCCCAATCAAAACCAAAACAAATTTAGTGACGCTCGCTTTTCCACTTTTACGTTCATTATAGGCAATGATCATTCCACACACGATATAAGAAAGGATCATGGAGGCATACCCGAAATAAAACCATAAGGTCTTATAGGAAGAAGTAAATTGAGCATCTGTATATCGAGTAAAAGACTGATAGCCCAATAGAACCAAAACAATCAGGATTCCTTTGACCATATATTCAATAAATTTTCTCATTATTTACCTCCATACTATGTTTATTATACGACATTGAAATCATGAACAAAATAAAAAGTAGATCAAGGATCTACTTTTACAAAGCACGGGGGTTTCAAGGGGGAATTGATGACCCGGGTTTTGAATTTAAATGACTGCTTTCTTCTGTTTACGTTGACGAATCAGAATCTCTGCGCCTGCTGTGATTGAAGCGATAAGTATCATAATCGATCCATATTCCGCAACGACTTCAATCGTCTTGGTTAAATCGAATGACGCTCCGAGTCCACCTCTATAACCGCGAATACCTTCTTCTGTTTCTGTATGATCAACTTCTTCAACTAAAGATTCAGAATCCCTTCCACGTCCACCGCCTCTTCCTTCAGTTCCTTCTGGCCATCCACTTTCATTTTCAGGCAAAGCAACTACAGGAGATGCGATCCAAGCGATAAACGAACTGTTCATCAA
>CAIXIN010000249.1 GCA_903919545.1 uncultured bacterium
ATCTCAACCCATCTATGAGACAAGCATTGGATTTTTGATAGATGATTATATGACGGAATATTCTTGCGAACTCATCAAAAACGAAAATGAAGTGCTTCGTCATTTTAGAAATGCGATTCAATTTGATGGGATGGCAAGATTTCTTTCTATTGCTCATCTTAATTTCAATGCGATCGAAGTAAGACTTCAAGAACTTGATCCTAAGAAGATACCTCATTTATGGATGATGATCCATGATCGTTGTCCAAAAAAGGTTCAAGAGAAGCTTGTTGAATATGTCAAAAAAGGTGGAATCTTGATTCTAATGGGTCATATCCCAGTAAAAGATGAAAACGATGAGCCTTGTATGATCCTGAAAGACGCTTTATCGATACACTCAATCGAAAAACCAAAAGAAGATAAACTGGATGCCTTTGGATATACGGATGTTCCTGTAGGCTTGATTCAAAGTATAAAAGGAGATTTCGATGAAGTGTTTGCGTTTTCGAAATCGAAAGAAGTAATTGGCTTTAAAAAAATAATCCAAAAGGGCTTTGTCCTATTTATGGGAGCTGCAGTCTCTACAAATTGCCTAGATGATTTAGATATTTATCAAAAAGTAAGTGAACTGGCAGATTTAAAATCATCTTTTGAGAGTTTTGAATGGATCGATGTAAGGTTACTAAAAGGACCTTTAGGTTCATTACTCTGTCTCAATAACTATAGTGATGATCCTTGGATGGATTCACTAAATAATAAGGGTAAAACCTTAATGGGAGGAAGACCTTTTGAACTTCCGGCTCGTTCTGGTTTGATCTGTCCAATCGATTTAAAACTCAATAAAGATTTACTTATCAAGTACGCTACAGTTGAATTGACACAAGTAGATGAAGATGAAAATAGGATAGTCCTACAATTCTCTAAGGAAGGTTATGTTAAAATAGAGTCAAACGTTTATCAAGTCGATGAAAACGATCTGGTTGAACTTAACCAAAAAGATCTTCATCTGAAAGGCACTATGCTGCACTTGATAAAGAAAGGCTGACCATGACCAATATCCATCCTGAACTAGAATTCAAGATGAATCACGAGAATATGATTCAAAGTGGCCAATACCGATTAACCTTACTTACAAGACATTGTTTTCGTTTAGAGGTTGCATCTGATAAAGTCTTCACTGATGAACCAAGTCTTAATGTTATCAGTCGATACACCGATCGCGTATCTTTTACAAAAACCTTAACCAAAGAAAACCTCATCATCGAGAATGAGGTTTTTATCTTAAGTTTCAATCCTTTACTAGATCCTAAAAACAATCTTAAAGTCATGATCAAAGGGTTTGGGAAACCTTATCTTTTTGGACAGAAGACTGGACATAATCTATTAGGAACAGCTCGTACTTTAGATCAAGTTAATGGAGAATTAAAACTTAATGATGGGTATTTTTCTGAAGACGGATATGTGGTCCTAGATGATTCTGCGACCCCCTTATTTCAAGTCGATGGGTCAATAAAACCTAGAATTCAGAAGAATACAGATATGATCTTTATCGCTTCACGCGATGATTTTAAAGAAGTCCATGCGGAAATGGCGAAGTTTATGGGTTCTGTACCTAAGTTTCCTAGATATGTATTAGGAAATTGGTGGAGCAAGTATTGGAATTATACAGATCAACAACTCTTAGACACCGTCGATCATTTCAAAGACCTTAATATTCCTTTATCAGTTTGTATCATCGATATGGATTGGCATCTCACTGAGATACCTGGAAAAGACTATTGGTATGGATGGACAGGGTATACTGCCAATCCTAAATATTTTCCTGACTTTGAAGGTTTTATAAAACAACTTCATCAACGAAAAGTAAAAACATCAGTAAATTTACATCCTGCGTTAGGCGTAAGACCTCATGAAGAACAATACGATGCCTTTTGTGAATGGATGGGAATCGATCCTAAAACTCAAGTTACCATTCCGTTTACGATAGAAGATCCTCGTTTTGCGGAAGGCTATTTCAAACTACTTCATCATCCTTATGAAGAAAAAGGGGTAGATTTCTGGTGGATCGATTGGCAACAAGGCACCAAGACTTCTCTTCAAGGAGTCGATCCTTTATGGATGCTTAACCATCTTCATTCCTTAGATTTCGCAAGAGATCATAAGAAACGTCCTTTTACCTTTTCACGATGGACCCAATATGGTGGTCATCGATATCCAATAGGTTTTTCTGGAGATACAGTTTCAACTTGGGAAAGCTTAGCCTTTCAGCCGTATTTCACTGCCAACGCCGCAAATGTCAATTTCAGTTGGTGGAGCCATGATATTGGTGGACACTACAAAGGTCTTGAAGAACCTGAACTTTTTACTCGATGGGTCCAATTCGGATGTTTTAGTCCTATATTAAGGCTTCACTCAACGAAAAATGAAATGGCCATTAGAGAACCTTGGCTTATTGTTCAACCTTATCAAAATGCGATCGCAAATGCGATGCGTTTGAGAGCGAGACTGATTCCTTATCTCTATACAGGTCTACACAACAATGCGGTCAAAGGGGTTCCTTTCTTAACGCCACTCTACTATGAGTTTCCTAAAGATCCTCAAGCTTATAAAGCGAGAAACACTTACTTTTTAGGAAGAAATCTTTTGGTGTCTCCAGTTATTAGTCCAATGAATCATAATCTGAATCGTTCAATCACAAAAGTATACTTTCCAGAAGGGATATGGATCGATTTTTATACAGCTCAAGAGGTTAAAGGTGGAAGATGGATCGATATCTATAATGACATCGATTCACTCCCTGTCTATGTAAGAAAAGGGTCTATCTTAACCTTATCCAAATGGGAAGATAATGAAGAACCAAGTGGAAATCCAAGCACTTTGATTCTAAAGATCTATCCTGGGGAATTTATGGAAACAACCATGATCGAAGATGATAATGAGACCATTGCGTATCTTAAGAAAGAAATATTCTGTACAGAATTTGGCTATAAAGACAATACCTTAACCATTAAGACCGATAAGAAAGCGAAATCCTATATGCCTTTCTTACGTAATTATGAGATTGAAGTTGTAGGTTATCATGTGTCTGGAGATTTTATTTCTAGAGAAAGCGAAACGTCTACTTTTATTGATCTAAAAGGCTTAGATATTACAGCGAATGTGACTTTGAAATTCAAGACTTGCGTATCCATCGATCAAAAGACCTTATTTAGACAGCTCTTGAAAAAAGCTTTAGCGAATGCATTAGGAGATATCGGGATCAAGAGTGAGATCTTGTCTGCTTATGATGCAGGAACACTAGACAAGGTTCTTTCTAAATATAGAAAAGAAAAAGTACTCGTTTCTATGGTAAGAGCCTTACTAGAAACGAGCATTCAATAAGAATCATTGATTAAGAAAAGCGTATAATAACTAGTGTTTAATGAGCGAAGGAGAATAATGAAGAAAATTGCCTTATATGGGTTCAATAACTTAACGAAAACCCTAAGTTTCAATATTTATGACATCTGTTATGCGGAGACAAGACAAGAAAGAAAAGATTACCTTGTCTATATCGATGAACCATACAATTCTACCCGTTTAACCAAAATCCTAACTGAGGTTACAACCATCATTGGGGCGAGTGTTTTAAACATCGCCAAACAAGATTATGATCCACAAGGGGCCAGCGTCACTATGTTGATCAGTGAAGAACCGATAGAAGATCATCTTTTAGATAAGACCTGTAATGTCGCTGTCATCGAAGACATCATTCAACCTGAAACCATTGTGGCTCATTTAGATAAGAGCCACGTAACTGTCCATACTTATCCGGAATATCATCCAGACAATCAAATCTCTACCTTTAGAGTGGATATAGATGTCTCTACTTGTGGTAAGATCTCACCTTTGAAAGCTCTTGATTATTTGATTGGTAGCTTTGATTCTGACATCATCACCATCGATTATCGTGTAAGAGGATTTACTCGTAATGTTGAAGGCAAGAAATTCTTTATCGATCATGGGATCAGTTCTATTCAAAACTTCATCGATAAAGAAACCCTTAAGCGATATGAATCCGTGGATGTGAATGTCTTTCAATCCAATATCTTTCATACAAAGATGATGTTGAAAGAGATGGATCTTGATAATTACTTATTTAAGAAGAATCCTAAGGATCTAGAAGATCATATTAAGAAAGCTATTAAACTCAACATCAAGGAAGAAATGACCGAGATCTTTAACGGAACCAATATCTATCACTTGAATGATGAAGATTAGAGGGACATATGACCAAATGGTTCACTGAAAAGCATTCAGATACGATCAATTTCTCAATCGAAGTCAGTAAGACACTTTATTCTAGTCAAACCAAATTCCAGAAACTGGAAGTTTTTGAGAATCCTGAATTAGGTAAGTTTTTTACTTTAGATGATTATTTGATGATCACAGAGAAAGATGAATTCATCTATCACGATATGATCGTTCATGTACCACTGGCAGTTCATCCGAAAGCTCAACGTATCTTAGTGATTGGGGCAGGGGATGGGGGAACCGTGAGAGAGCTTTGTCGCTACAAAACGATAGAACACATTGATATGGTGGAGATCGATGAAGAAGTCGTTACTGTATGTAAGAAATATTTTCCAAATTCTACCACTGGATTTAGTGATCCAAGAGTCCAACTCTATTTTATGGATGGTTTGGCTTTTGTCTCTTCTAAAATAAACGAGTATGATTTGATCATCGTTGATTCAACCGATCCTTTCAGTGTAGGAGAAGGTTTGTTTACAAAGACTTTCTATGAAGATTGTTTTCGTGCATTAAAAGATGATGGTATCTTAGTCAATCAACATGAATCCCCATTCTATACTCATTATCAAAAAAACATGCAAAGAGCTCATAAACGACTCAAAGAAACCTTCCCAATCGCCAGGGTCTATCAAGCATTTATTCCTACTTATGCTTCAGGTCATTGGTTGTTTGGATTCGCAAGTAAGAAATATGATCCGATAAAGGGAGTCGATTTTGAAGAATGGTTAAAGCTGGGATTAAAAACCAAGTATTATAATCCTGAACTTCATCTAGGATCTTTCGCTTTACCCAATTACGTCAAAGAATTACTTGAAAAGGAGTCATTATGATCAACACCATCCTCTTTGATTTAGATGGAACTTTACTTCCAATCTCATCAGAAGCATTTGAGAAAATCTACTTTGGTGGTTTATCAAGTCACTTCACCGATATGTATCCACCAGAAGCATTTTTTAAGCTCATTTGGGATGCGACCATTGTGATGATGATGGATACAACGGATAGAACCAATGAAGTGGTTTTTATGAGTGCTTTAGGAAACGTCGTCAATGAAAAACTAGCAGAAATGCAACGTCGGTTTGAGATATTTTATCAATCTGATTTTGATAAATTAAAAACAGCTGTGATTGAAAGTACAGAGATGAAAGAAGCAGTCACGCTTCTTAAACAAAAAGGGTATACCTTAGTCATCGCCACCAATCCAATGTTTCCTAAGATCGCGATTGAAAAGCGCATCACTTGGACTGGTATGAATAGAGAAGATTTTAGTTATGTGACTTCTTTTGAGAATAACCATTACTGTAAACCTCAACCTAAGTTTTTTGAGGAGATTCTTATCGATATTAAGAAGAAACCTGAAGAATGTATGATGGTAGGCAATGATGCGCAAGAGGATATGGTAGCTAAGATGGTAGGTATACAAACCTATCTCATTACGAACCATTTGATTCATCGAAAAGATAAGCCTTTAGTAGCGGATATTACTGGAGATTATGCTGATTTCTTACTCTATGTTCAAAGCTTACCAACTGTAAATTGACTTAAAAAAGCCATTGTCTTGACACAATGGCTTTTTATAATAGTATTGAATAAGGAGAAATTATGAGAATGACAAAGAAGAGAACACTGATAAGTACAATAACCATCGTATTATCGATGATTTTTCTTAATGCTTATGTGTTACTCGATGCGTTTGTATTAACTCAATCTTATGTAACTGTTGATCCTATTGATGGGAATACAACGGGTAATTCAACTGGTGAAGTCACTGTAACCAGTTCAACCTATAAAGATAACAATATTGAGATCTCAATTGAAACAGTAGATGAGAATGGGGTTGTTTACTATGTGGTGGATATTCAATTAAGCAATGCAACCTATTTAAGAACAGCATTTGCGAATAATACTTTCGGAAGAAATATCAATCAACTTACTTCGACGATGGCTAAAAACAATGATGCGATCTTGGCCATCAATGGAGATTTCTATGGGTTCAGAGATAGTGGTTTGATCATACGTAATGGAGTGCTTTATAGAGACTTGGCTCGATCTTCGCCTGATAATCAAGCCTTATTGATCGATGAGATGGGAAATTTCAAAACGATTACAGAAGGCACGATCACTGGAGAGAATATAGTTTCTCAAGGTATCATTCAAAGCTTCTCATTTGGGCCAGTTCTCGTAAAAGACGGAATTATTCAATCTTGTACAACCAATTTTGTATCTTCCAAAGCCAATCCTAGAACAGCCATTGGGATGATTGAGCCTTTACATTATTTATGGGTCATCGTTGATGGGAGAACATCTCAAAGCAGTGGAATGACTTTAAAACAATTGGCTCAAGTCTTCGTTGATAGAGGTGCTGAGATAGCTTATAACCTTGATGGGGGAGGATCTTCAACCTTATGGTTCAATGGAGCGATCATCAATCATCCTGTAGATGGTGCTAATAGTAGCGAACGTAAGGTGAGCGATATCATCTATATAGGTTCCTAAATGAAAAAAACATATAAACCATATCTTATTGTAGGAACCATACTGTTTGGGTTAACTCGAATCTATGGATTGTTTGCCCACGGGGTTATATCCCTCGCTATGGAATTAACAGCCATTGTTGCTTTATTAGGTGGTGTTTTCTTGGTTTTAATTAAAATAACACTGAATAAAAACCATCCTTCTTCAAGTTGGTTGGTATTTACTTATAATGTTGCTTTAGCATTTCTTATTAATCATTTGTTTATACAAGGTGTATTAACGATCGCAGGTGGATCTTCATCCCTAGACTTTTTATTTATAAGTTTAAGTGGAGTGTTTGCCTTGATCACGATTGGGTTGTGGGGTATCAATCTATTTACGGTAAGAAAAGAATCCATTAAGGCATAAAAAAACGCTGAAGTTCAGCGTTTTCTTTAAGAATTATTTGAAGATTACGATGTTGCCAACTACAGGAAGTTCTAAGGCTTTACCTGAGTAAGCATTGTATGCCAAGTATACAGCAGCTACAAACACAGCCAATGAGAATAAAGGACTAATGAATAAATTGACAACTGGAATAAAACCTAAAACGATTGATCCTACGATACTCGCCAACAATACCCATAAGCCTTGATTGGCATGGAATTTACCAAACTTGGAATCTGGTGCAGCTAATAACGGAAGGAAGAAGATAAGATAAGCTAAAGCAGCGATAACCTTATTCTTTTCTACATCTTGAGCGTCAAAATCTTTAATTTCTTTCATGATTCTCCTTTTCAGTTTCCCTATAGTCTTATTTTAGGTATTTGTTGACCTTGTGTCAAATATAAGTATCATAAATTTGTCGTAATTCATCTATTGGAAATCAGATGTGAATCTATAATGAGCTCTTGAACCACTCTAGCAATCTATTTTTTAGTCATTTATTGGTATCTCTTGAGATGAATAATGTATAATTATAGCCGTAACAGGGGTCTAACTTATGCACAACACACACGAAATTTCACCAAATATTTATTGGGTCGGCGGAAGTGAACGACGACTGAGTAGATTTGAGAATATGTTTCCACTCAACAATGGGATTGCGTATAATTCTTTTGTGATCGTCGATGAAAAGACAGTACTTTTAGATACTGTTGATATATCTATAAGTGATCTGTTTTTAGCGAATGTTAAACACGCCCTTAATGGAAGAACTTTAGATTATCTTGTAATAAATCATATGGAACCAGATCATTGTGCGAACATAGTCTCGATGATCCGTCAGTACCCTCAACTAAAGTTGATAGGTAATACCAAAACTTTCCAATTCTTTGAACAATTCTATGATGTCGATGTAAAAGCTAACTATATGATTGTTAAAGATCAAGATGAACTTAATCTAGGTCAACATACCTTGAAATTCTATACTGCGGCTATGGTTCATTGGCCAGAGGTCATGATGACCTATGAAAAATCTCAAAAAATTCTTTTTTCAGCGGATGCTTTTGGGACTTTTGGGGGATTAAATGGAGGCGTGTTTGCAGATGAATGTGATTATGTATTAGATTATTTATCAGAATCTCGTAGATACTACTCTAACATCGTAGGAAAATTTGGTGGTCCTGTTCAAGCCATTATGAATAAATTGTCTAATCAAGAAATACTTATGATCTGTCCACTTCATGGTCCTTTATATCGAGGTGATGATTTAGGTCTTATCCTTAACAAGTATGAACAATGGAGTACCTATAGAGCAGAAGTAAAGAGCGTTCTATTTATCTATGCTTCCATGTACAATAATACAGAGGTCGCAGTCGATACCTTAGCCAATAAACTAGCTCGAATGGGTGTTAAAAATATGAAAATCATGGATGTTTCTCAATTTGATCTCTCTTATGTGATCGCAGAAGTTTGGAAATACTCAAATGTCGTATTGGCTACACCTACTTATAATGCGGATGTTTTCTATAAGATCCACTCCTTACTTCATGAGATGGCAGCTTTGAACGTTCAAAATCGTAAGTTTTCTTTGATCTTCAATTCAAGTTGGGGAGGTAAGACTCAAGAAACAGTGATGTCTTATTTAGAAAAATTAAAAAACATTTCTATCGTAGGAGAACCTTTCAACATCAAATCTGCTTACAAAGACCATAATGAGTCTGAACTTGATGCTTTAGCTAAAGATATTATGGATAGTTTGAAGTAAGTTAATCTTAACTTAACATACGATATGCTATAAATGTGGTAACAGGAGGCGTTGTTATGAAGAAAACACTCGCTTTGCTTCTAAGTTTATTGATTATTCTCTCTGGTTGTGGTGTGAAATTTACATACCCCGATCTAAATGAAAATTTAACCAAGATTACCGACAAGACTTTATTAAAGTCCCTTTTGCTTGAGAATGCACCTAATCGTGGTTGGTATGACACCATGA
>CAIXIN010000250.1 GCA_903919545.1 uncultured bacterium
ATGGCATGGGGCTTCCGTCAACTTTATCCTATGGGGTCTTTACTTCTTTGTCTTATTGGCAAGTGAGAAACTCTTTCTACTGAAAACCTTAGCTCAACATAAAGTAATAGCCCGAGCTTATTTCATCATAGGGATCTTGGTGGGTTGGAGTATCTTTGCGATTACGGATCTAAGTGTCTTATCCCTATATATCAGTCGTTTATTTGTGTTTAAATCTGGAATCGATTGGATCTATTTTACTTCCAACTATGGAATCATTCTACTGGCCTGTGGACTCTTCTCAACACCTTTTATCACTAAGATAAAAGACATTAAATATGTCTCACCTGTCTTAAAGTTATCTACCGCTTTACTCTTTATCATCAGTATTGCTTATCTGGTGGATTCTACTTATAATCCATTCCTGTACTTTAGGTTCTAACATGAAAAATATCAGCTCTAAAGCCTTTATCGCCCTTTTGGCGGTTCTATTTATATCAGACAACATAGATCCTCATCGATCCTTTTCAGAGTATGAGAAGCGTGTCTTAGCCTCCATACCTAAGTGGGATCTAGATGCCTTGATCGATGGATCATTGACCTTAGATCTAGAAAGTGCCATCAATGATCAATTCATTGGGAGAGATTTATGGATTCAGCTTAAAGCCAAACTAGAAAGCAGTTTCGGTAAAGTAGAAAATAATGGGATCTTATTAGGTAAACAAGGTATTCTCTTTGAGAAAAGATTGACGCTTAATCCTCAATCACTGGACAATGTTAAATACCTAAAAGAATTCCTAGAGATGGTTTCCGATCTGAAAGTCACAAGCGTTTTAGTGCCTAATAAAGAAGCCATCTATCCTGAGCATCTACCTACAGGATTTCCTATGCTAAACCAACTTGAGCTTCTTAAGGAATGGAAAAAAAGCATCGCTTTACTCGATATTAGTGATGAATTAAAAGCTCATTCTAGTGAAGATCTTTACTATAAAACAGATCATCATTGGACCTTAAAAGGGGCTTATGTGGCTTATGAGACCTTAATGAAGACATGGGGATATGAAGCCAAATCTTATGAGTCATTCTCGCCCTATAAGGTTGAAGGTTTCCTTGGGACCTACTATAATCGATCTCGTTTTGACTCCATCAAGAGTGAATCTTTAGGGATCATCAATCCAGACATCATATCTTATGAGACGGATGGGAAGACCTATTCAAGTCTGATCAATTCAGAAGCCTTAAAAGGCAATGATCTATATGGAGCATTTCTCTATGGGAATCATGGATATGGACATATCGTCGTAAGAAACGCAACGTCTCCTAGACGACTTCTGGTGATCAAAGATTCGTATGCGAACTCTTTGATCCCTATGTTGACAAGTGCTTTCGATGAAATCGATGTGATCGATCTAAGACAATACAATGGA
Organism: uncultured bacterium; assembly: GCA_903919545.1. Classification (GTDB taxonomy): domain Bacteria; phylum Bacillota_I; class Bacilli_A; order Erysipelotrichales; family Erysipelotrichaceae; genus UBA2212. The sequence goes on from CAIXIN010000250.1 coordinate 1,407, forward strand.
TCCCTTCAAGCCATTCTTAAACAACAGAACTATGATCAGATTCTCTTACTACAAAGTTTCAATCAATTCAGTGATGAGATCAATGAAGCTAAACTAAGATACTAATCAAAATCAACAATAAGAGATATACGATAAAAAGGACTGTCCACTAAGACAGTCCTTTTATAGTTATAATCAAATAAATGATGAATTATTTCGCTGAGATGGAATACTTGCCTTCTATGCTGGCACCTTTTTCGACCCCAATGACAGCACTGTATAGATCGCCTTTGACAGTAGCGGTTGAAGCTAAGGAGACGGATTCTACAGCTCTTATTTCACCTGTGACTTCTCCAGAAATCAATGCGATCCCAACTTTTAAATCACCTACGATGACTGTTTCTAGATCGGTCTCAAGTGTCTCTTCACAAGTAATATTGCCTTTGATATCTCCACCAATCAACTTGATCGATTTAGCGGTGATGTTGCCTTCTACACTGCCATTGCTGGAAACTTCAATGTGATCTCCACATACGATATTCCCAATTACTTTTCCTGCGAGTAGTAAAGGTGTATCAACGTTGATATCGCCTTTGATCGTCATCAATTTACTGATGACTGCACTTTCATCACGATTTGATACTTGTGGCTCAAAATTTTCATTATTTCTCATATGTTCTCTTTTCTCTTCCGAAGTGAATTTTTCACTTTCTATTTTAGGAAGACTTCTTTCCTCTTTTTTAAATCCTATAAACTGCCATAAACTCCGTTTACGTTTCTCAGATGAATGAAGAGAATCCTCGTTGATGTCTTGAACGCCTTGTTGAAACGAGGCCTCTACATGATATTCTTCTTCAGAATAGTGCGATTTTGGATCGCTCTGTAAACGTAAGGTCTGATGTTCATTCCCATCACTTATTTTCATAAAATTAAGTGATAAAGAATCCCCACTTGAATTATTGATTCTGCTGGTGGAATGAACGTATTTTTTCTGCGGACTGGGTTTGTATTTTTTCATATGATCTCTTTCTTTTGATTGTATAGGCAAAGTTCCTAATGATTTTCAACGTCTACCAATAACGTTAAAAATCATTTCAAGAATAATCGTAAACCATAGTTCCCCTGCTCATATGAAACTAAATAGGATCCTTCTTATCTCTTCATAATGTTACGATAAAAGAATAATCAGCCTAGAATAAGATAAGCTGTCTCTTATCGTTGATCGGGTCTCCTTTCTTATTATGGAAACATTATTCAATAAAAGAACTAAATTATTAACTGGGTACTTATTAAGACTCAAGTCTTATCTCACCACTTATTCAAATATATTAGAATAAATCGTGAACTTTATCTAATTAAAGTTTAGCCCTATCACTATTTATTGTCAATGTGTGTTTATGAATTCACCAGTTTACATAATAAAAAGAACTAAATTTTATTTAGTTCTTTACTTAGAAACATCGTTCATCGTAGTGATCTTAATATTAGAATAGTTTCCTTCGACGATTTTGATTTTTAAATCTGTGAAACGTTCAATCAATTGAGCATCGTCTGTAGCATTAAAATGTTCAGAGATGGCTTTATGATGAGCTTTAACCAAGATCTCAGTGTTGAAGGCTTGTGGGGTTTGAGCATGCATCAAATGATCACGAGAGATCGTTTGAGTGATGTAGCCATTTTCAACGACTTTTACGGTTTCTATTTCAGGGACAGCTAATATGGCTGCATCTTCTGTTCTCATGGCTTTTAAGAGATCATCGATGGCTTCTTGGGTACACCAAGGTCGAGCTCCATCATGAACCAAGACAACAGCTTGATTGACTGCCATAAGACCATTAAAAACACTCTCTTGACGAGTCTTACCACCATTGACGATCACGATTCTTCCCCCATGGATATTGGAGAGACGATGCATATCATCTGGATTGGTTGCGATGATGATCTGTTTACAATTCTCATCGTTCTTAAATAAATTTACGGATGTCTGTAAGATAGTATGTCCATTACTTAAGGTATAAAACATCTTGTTGTAGGACAAGCCCATACGACCGCCATTCCCCCCAGCGGCAATAATAACTGAATAATTCATAGTTTCCTCATGGTGCTATGTCCCCTTCAAAAACGTTCCAAACCCACTAAGGAACCTTTGACGGTGGAGAGCACAAGCTCAAGCTTGAATAAAGTATATCATATCTTTTTTACAAGATAGGAATTGCGACAATTTCACAAAATTAAAAAAACTCTTTTCAGAGTTTTTAATCATTATGGATTAATATCGCAATAAGCGTAAACACAGGAATCAATCTATGGATCCATATCCAATAACTTGGTCTAGGTTTCTTCATCAAATAGGTCCCTATAAAACCAACCAAGACTTCAGCGACCATAAACCCAGCCGCAATCAATCCTGTATTGCTTAAGAAAGCAAAGCCACTGGTTTGAATATAAGCATGAACAATTATTACAACAATGGTAAGATAACCCAACCATGGATGAAATATCTTATTTATGTTCATCGCTTTAAGTAAGAGTGGGTGTAACTTTGTATTTGTTTTGATCCATTTTCCATAGTGTATAAAGAGTCGTTTTAATAAAAATCTAAAAGCTTCCAACGCAAATAAGAATATAATCAGATTGCCTAGTAATTCTCCAAATTCTTCCATAATAGTGCTCCTTTATCGCTCAAGGGTATATCTATTAATATGAGTAAAGAACAACAGAACTGCTTCATAAGCAGTCCCGTTGATCCACTATTTCAGATCTGCATCACACCTAGCAGCCTGATTGGCAAGCTCTCGACTAGTCGAGAGATTTGGATACTGAATACTTACCTTCTAGGAATGCGCCTTTTTCAACACTAATCGATGCACTATACAGATCGCCTTTAACAACAGCGGTCGATGTTAATGATACGGATTCTTTAGCACGAACTTCACCGGTTACTTTTCCAGAAACCAAGATAACAGCAGCGCTAATATCACCAACGATAACGGTTTCTAAATCAGTTTCTAAAGTACCTTCGCAGGTAATGTTTCCTTTGATGTTTCCGCCGGATAATTTGATTGAATGAGCAGTGATGTTGCCTTCAACGACGCCGTTGCTACGGACTTCGATATGATCTTCACATTCAATGTTTCCAACGACTTTACCAGCCAACAAAAGGGAGGTGTCCAATTTGACATTGCCGGTAATCGCCATCATCTTACTGATGACAGCATTAGGTTCTTTGCTGGAAACGGAATTCAAATCTGGGTATTCGTTTGTTCTCATGGTAACTCTTTTCTCTTCCGAAGTGTCTTTGTTGCTTTCTGTTAGTGGAAGGTTTCTTGGTTCGGGTTCTTTAGCTTTAAATGCTCCCCATAATCTAGGCTTAGCTTTTTCCTCATGTTCTTCAACGGTGAGATCTTCTTTCTTCTCTTCAACTTCTGTAAGACCCAAACGCTCTTCAATCTTCTCTTCTTTAACTTCCACTACTTCTATCACCGGTTCCTCAATTGGAACTGGTTTAGCTTTAGGTTTTGGTTTAGGTTGAGGTTTGACTTCTTCAACGACTACTTCGACTACTTCGACCACTTCTTCAATGATCTCCGGTTTTACCTCTTCAACTGGTTCAACTTCTTGGACTATTTCAACTGGAGTTTCAGCCTGTAAAATGATGGCCTCTTCTTCAGCTTTTAAGTCTGCCTCACTGATTTCATATAAAGGAGGTACTTCTTTTGGTGTCTTAGAACCAAACAGTGACCATAACTTAGGTTTTGCTTTTGGAGCTTTATTCTGTTCTTCGTCACTGGTGAGGTTTTCGTCTACCATTTCTTGAACTGGTTCTTGAATCAGTTCTTGGGAAGACTCATCTGTAACTTCTATTGGATTGGGCGAAAAGGAGTCAACGCTTGATTCGCCAAGATATCGGTCACTGGATTGGGTGTGTTTTTTAGTAGGACTCGGTTTGTACTTTTTCATAGCATCTCGTTTCTTTATATCGTTATCCAAGCTATACTCGATACATTATTCCCCTGCATATGCATACAATCAATCATTTCCCTTAACATATAAAAATCGGCTTGATTTACCAAACTTCTCATAACTTTTCGTTCGTGTTGCTTTCTCATTGAGTCGCTTTAGATTAAATCCCCCACCTAAAGGTTGATCTGCTCCAGCGAATTTGATCTCCTCTCTTCTCATATTTAATCATTAACTAATAAAAAAGAACAATGTCAGGTAATTGTTAGTTACTCAATCTACCGGTTAACATCCCATTTACAGCGAATACCCCGATTACTGACTGTTCTTTACCTGTTCAAATTGTAGTATATTATCAATCCATTGTCAATATATGTTTATTTAGCATAATAACCTTTATTTTTCACAGACAAGCTTTTTTCGACCTAAATTGTGTGAGATTTTACCTCAAGAAAAGTCTTATTTTATAGGCTTTTTATCGATATTCTATAAAAAATCACACAATATCATAAATGTCATCACATTCATAAAAAAACACGATTTTAGTCGTGTCCAGAACTTGTTTTCAATACCTTAGAATATCGTAAAATAATGGGCTATAGGATGGGTTTTATATCTAGTTAAGGTTTATTTTAGATGATAAAATTACTTTCTCTTCTCTGAGTTTCGTTTATCACTGATGATCTTCATATGGGTCTCATCGATTAAGCTCACATTGTTGGCTTTTGCCCAATCGATACATTGAGTCAATACGACCTTCAAGAAAACACGAGGAACTTTCGTAATGGTTTTACACGCACCTTCAGTAAACTTAATGACTGGATCGATTCTATTGGCCGCATACATCACGGATTGTATGTCTGCTTCTTTCCCTACTGGTACTTTTTCTGAGATAGGGCGTCTAAATTTGGTATACCAGAAATTAGTGGAATCACGATATCCATAGTCGACAGGAACTCTAGGGAAAGTTGAAGCTTTGACCCCATTGATGATGGCGTCTCTAAATTTTTCTTTCATTAAGATCTTGTCTATCTTCAAAATGAAGTGACATCCAAACTTGGATGTGATCCCATTGAAGTCATGATAAGGAGGCTCTATGCCTTCTAATTGACCTGTACGTAAACGATCACCTTCTGCATGATCTAAATGATCATCCCAGGTACACTCAAAGACTTGGTAAGCTTTTGTGACGATCAGTGGACGAGGACCTTCGGTAAGATCCGCTTGGCCTTCCTCAAGTTCAAACTTACAGGTCGCCATTTTCTCAGCACTTGTTTCTCCAGGGAAACCTAAACGAACAGCTTCCTTGAAATCTTTACGATTGTCTTCGATAAAGTTTAGGGCACATTTCCCTGTCCTTAATAGATTTTGAGCCGTATTGGATGAATTGCGACATTCTAGGATCATCGCATAGTAACTCTTCCCTGCGATATAATACGGAAAGCATAGCGAATAAGATCCTATCGTCGTCGAGCCATCACTCGCTAAGGTAGAAACTAAAATCGTAGGCATAGGGAAATAAGCTGAGGTTTGATAGAAATTATCAACGATACGTAAATCTTTAAAGGAACTCATAGGACTCTCTTTCTTAACCCTAAGGTGGGTTGATGGGTAATATTCAGTGGTTTCTAGATCAGCGTTCATGTGCCTTATGGTTGGACATCAGATGTCTTAAGAGACAATATACAGTTAAGTTCGTTAAGTATATTTTAACACATAAACCTAAGAAAAATGCCCAGTTTATGGGCACTTATTTAAACCAAAGTTTCAGTTCTTTTTTAGCGTTTTCATCAGAGTCTGAAGCGTGGATGAGGTTTCGCAGCATGCGTCCTTCTTCGACTGATTTCTCCATTGTATCGCTTGCGTATTTTCCTCTTATGGAGTTTGGATCTGCCTTCGCAGGATCAGTCGCCCCCACTATAGTTCTTACTTTCTCTACGATGTCATGATGATGATAGCCTAATTCAAAAATTCTTACTGTCTTATCGACGAATTCATTCTTAACTCGTAATGAGAAATCAGGCACTCTATCCTTTAATCTCTCTATGACTTCTTCATAGTGCTTTAGGATAAGTTTCTCATCTACGATGACGGTCTTCTTTCTAAGCACAGTGATTCCTTCTTCTCTAAAGATATCCAAGATCTTGTTTTCTAAATGAGCTTCTAAGGCATCTGGCTTAAGCATGATGAATGTGGTATGGTCCATGTTGTCCTCCTGTCATCATTAAGGTTTCCCTTAAGATAATTATAGAACTTATTTTAAGGTTAAAGATAAAAAAGAGTCCTTTTTAGGACTCTTTGAGTTCAATTATTTAATCGACCTGTTTCTTCTTTTTACTGACCAATAATAGGATTAATCCAGAAGATAGAAGCAATAGACCTAAAGAAGCATTCTCTCCTGTATTAGGAAGAGTTGAAGTCCATTTAGCCCTTAAGGTCGTATCTTCATAATAGAAATTCTCGAAATCCCATTCTTCTTCATAGTTTTCTCCTAAATCTTCAAACCAACCTTCAAAGATATAGTCAGTTCTTGTAGGTTCAGAAGGTTCATTTACTTGAGAGCCCCATTCTAGATTATTTAGAATATTTGGGTTTGAAGAAGGTTGAAAAGTATTCTCAACTTCGATGATACTTCCCCAATCCAAGTAAAGTTCTAATAAGGTATCTTGATCAATGATTCTTACGATATTTCGTTGACCAAATATTCCTAAGAAGCCATCATTCACAAAATCACTGAAAAACCAAGGAGAATCTGCATCTGTATCTGTCGTTTGATCTTGAGCTTCAAAAGCCAAAGCAACATCTGAAGTAGGATCTTTAAAGTCAGTGCCAGGTGCAGGAGTCCCATATAATGAGGTCCCATTGGTTGAATCAAAATAAACCAACTCGAAATCAAGTATGCTATCGAGATCAGATCCTAGAACACCATCTATATATTCAGTTAAGGCTATTTCCCCATAATAGTAAGATCTATAAACTGTCGTGTCTGTTTCATATAATTGGCCAATAAGACCCCCTACATATCCATTCCCATAAAGATCTCCACGTGCATAAGAATCATCGATGGTGACATCATTGACTTCAGAATAACCGATGAGTCCACCTATGCCAGCTCCCGTTGCGTTAATGCTTATGATGGCCCAACTATCTCTGATTTGAAGAGGTAAAGTATACGCATACCCAACCAAACCTCCAATGTAACCATATCCTTCTATATTCCCATCAAATGAAGAGTGTCTAATTACAGCACCTTGTGCCTCACCGATGAAACCACCTACTCCTTCTGTTAGGTTTCCTGCAGTTATGTTTCCAGAAACGCTGACCCAAGCAATGGTTCCATTTTCCATATATCCAACAACTCCACCAACAGGATCAGAAGAATCACCAGCCGTAATATTGAGACCAGTAATTTTGTTTTCTAGATAATTTGAGTATTCAGATAAACCAACAAGACCTCCAATTTCACCTGTTTGACCGCTTGAACCCAAAGTAGCAGTTCTTACTTCATTCTGTAAGAAATCTACTCCATGAGCATATCCAGCAAGTCCACCAACATAGAAGGCACCATCACCAATCGTAATGTTTTGAACGAGATTATTGTTTACAAAACCATCATATCCAGATTCATTCAGGACTGCCCCAAATAAACCACCAGCCATATTGTCGTTACTTGTAACTATTTCAACGTTTTTTACGATACTGTTCTCGACGATTCCTATTTCTAGATATTCCAATTCATCTGTATCTAGATCGTAGTATCCGACTACCCCTCCAACATGCCCTTCAATCCAAGGCTCTGCATCGACAGTAAATGTCGAATCAAAGACATATACAGATTCAAATGCTGAAGCTAGCCCATATCCTACGATTCCACCAACATCTATTTCATCTATATTGCCAATATTAACAGTAATGTCTCCAGAGTAACTCAGTCCACTAAAACTTGTATTATTGTTGACTTCCCCAAAAAGACCACCAACTGAGAGGAAACCAAAAGTACTCTCAGCATCTGTTATGATATCGATGTTTCCTGAAACCCAAACATCATAAATATTCACATCTGAACTCTCAATCAATGCTGCGATCCCACCTATCATTATTGGATATACTTCAGGACCCAATGTTGGATTAAAGTTAAAATCGAGTGTTAAACCTAGATCATGAATCTCAGCATCATAATCTAAGAGACCGAATAAACCCATCGCATAGGCATCTACATAAGAAAAAATCGTCAATGGAGATTGAGATGAAAGGTTCAGGATTGAATATCCAGCCCCATCCAATTCCCCTGTAAAAGGACTACCATAGTCTCCAATAGGCATCCAATCATACCCTGTCATATCGATATCATTCCCTAAGACATAACAAGCATCTAGATCATCTGCCATATCATCCAATTCACCTGGACTTGTGATCACATAAGGATCACCACAAGAACCTGATCCTGATGAGAAAGCATGGACTTTAGTTTCTTTTACCGATATTAGAGCTAAGGCAAGAAGAAAACAAGTAAACAGTGCAAATAATTTTTTCATTTTAATCTCCTTATTCATATATTATAACTATATATAGCTATATACAATATATATTTATATCAATTTGCACTAAAAATGCAAGTTTTCGTTAAGTTCTTTTTGTTGGGATTTTCAATATTCAAACTGCCCATAGAAAAAAATCCTTCCCTGTGTTTAAGGGAAGGATAAAATCTAATCAACATGCTTTATAAAGAGGTGTTAAACTTTTTTTCTTTTCGAGATAATTAGGAGTATTGTCCCTAAGCTCATCATCAACCAACCTAAGTTAGCAGCTTCTCCTGTATCAGGTAAGCTTGAGGTCCATTTTGCGGTAATCGCAAAATCCCCGTAAGTATTTTGATTAAAATCCCATAAGTACTCACTAGATCCTCCTAAATCGAAATACCAACCTTCAAAGACATAACCTTCTCTGGTAGGATCAGTTGGTTCATCCCCTAAGATTCTCCAATAAGGCAAAGAGACTAGGTTTGGATTAGTTGAAGAATAGTAATAGGTATTGATTCTACCCCAAGACAATTGAACTCTTACTTCATCATCTTGATCTACATATCTCAAAACACCACGGTCAGCTTTAACATCTAAGTATCCATCATTAACATTCTCATTGACGAACCATTCTGAATCTAGATCATAATCGATGATTTGATCACTGGCTTCTAAACCTAAACCAGCTACGGAAGTCGCATCTTTCAAATCAGCTTTTGAGACGCCTGTTCCCCAAGAAGAAGAACCCCCATCTTCATCAAAATACAAATTTTCAACAACATCTGGTGTCGATTCGGTCGCAAGACCAATAAGGGCATCAACATTCGTCGTCCCTGTCACTGTTCCACCGAAATAAGCTCTGTATATCGAAGTAGATGCATCATAACTACTTCCAACCAATCCACCTACAATATCATTACCTTCAACATCCGCTAAAGAATATGAATCTAGGATTACTAATTCATGTTGTATCGCCAAACCTACTAAACCGCCTACATTTGAATTTTCAGTATCAGTAGTTGCTTTGATTGATCCTTTAGACCAACTACTATAAATGAATAGACGATCGCTTTCTGAATAGCCAACGAGTCCTCCTACATCTCTTAATCCTTCTAAAGTCCCTTCAAAAGCTGAATAACCGACATCTAGTCCAAAAGCATGACCAGCAATACCTCCAACATATTCACCTTTTGAAATCAATGAACCTGATACATAATTTCGTACGAAGGTAGAATATTCAGCCATACCTGCAATACCACCAATGGCATTCGAATATTCACCTGCGATAATAGAAAGATCTGTGATTAAATTATCTTCGATTCCACAATAATAACTGTATCCAACAATACCACCTAAATCATCAGTTTCTATATCTGAGCCTATGGTGACAGATGTTAGTTGGTTTTGACGAAAACCTATGTTTTCTGCAAATCCAGCTAAACCTCCAGCATAGTTTGAGCCATCTCCCAATGTAGAATTCGTTACTAAATTTTCCTCGATCCAGATATATTCATCGTTTCCATTGTAGATGTAGCCTACCAAACCACCAATATTGGCACCGGTTGTATCATTAATGGTCAGATGATCAACAACATTCTTTTCAAAAACAGCAATTCCTTCATCAATTAAGTAAGTGCTATAAAGATCTAATTCTCCAACTAAACCTCCCACATACGAATCACTATACATTTCTTCAGACACATCGATTGTTATATCGAATACTTTAGCATTACGAATCGAAATATCTTCACCAAATCCTATGAGTCCTCCAACAGAAACATAACTTACATTAGCAACAGCAGAAGTAATCGTCCCTGTAAAACTCAAATCCGTTAGATCATAGAGTAAATAAGCTTCCCCAATGACTCCACCTAATGAGACAAATTCATCTCCACCAGTAGTAGTTACATCGATTGAACCAGAAACCCATATATCCTGAATCGTAACGTCAGGGCTCTCTACGTAAGCTACTAAACCACCTACCATAATATTTTCACCATCAAGTGCAGAATCATACACATAATCGAGATTCAATCCTAGACTAGAAATCTCAGCTTCTCCCGCAATGACTCCAAACATCGCCATTGTATAGGCAATTCCGAAATTGTAATCTATTTCAACTGTTGTTGCGGATAGATTAGAGATCGAAAATCCAGCTCCATTTAAGACGCCTGTGAAAGGATCATCATACGTTCCAAGTGGAACCCACTCAATACCATCCATATC
>CAIXIN010000251.1 GCA_903919545.1 uncultured bacterium
GATATGGATGCCTATGATTTCTTATCTAAGGAACTTCTTGAGTTTATCAATCCTCATAATCACCATTACACTTTAAAAGAAGCTTTGATCGATGCGGATGTCTTTATCGGAGTATCTGCACCGCGATTGGTGACATCTGAAATGATCCAAACTATGGGTAAAGATCCCATCGTTTTCGCCTTGGCGAATCCTGAACCTGAGATTTCTTATGAAGATGCGCTTAAAGGTGGAGCACGAATCATCGCAACGGGTCGATCAGATCTTCCCAATCAGATCAATAATGTTTTGGTTTTTCCTGGATTGTTTAGAGGAGCACTGGATTGTAGAGCGACTCAGATCACAGAAGAGATGAAGCTCGCTGCGGCATATGGATTAGCTTCCCTAATCAAAGAAGATGAGCTGAGATTTGACTATATCATCCCGTCTGTTTTTGATCCTCGAGTTTCTGAAGTGGTCGCTTTTGAAGTGAAGAAAGTTGCGACTCAGACAGGCATCGCTCGAAAATAATGGACTTTTTCGTGCTTAATGAATAAAGAACTCAGCTTGTGTAATGGTATACTAGAGATAGGTAAGGAGTACCTTTCATTGATGAAAAACGTGCACCTGAAGTCAGATGATAGAAATTTAGAAACAAGATCTCAGCATCTTGTTTTTAGCTTATAAGGTTCTTATCTAAAGGAGAAAACATATGAGTCTTAGTATTGAACAATTAAGATATGCGACTTACTTTGCGCCTAGAGGCAGTACTAGAATGCAGAATCTAGGCAATCAGATCTCACAGAAATATCTTTTACCTAATGATAAACTTATTGGGATCATCGGTGATGCAGGTAGCGGTAAATCCTTGCTTATCAAAGGGATGTTTCCTGGATTAGAACTCACCAACGATGATGATGGGATCAATACACGTCCTTCTCCTTTAATGCGTGATTACGCTAAGAATCGCTTTATAGCCCATTCTTATCATATCGATCTACGTTTTGAATTGGCATTTACACAAGCCTATGAACTCGTTGATGCAATAAAAAGTGCTTTAAATGATAAAAAAAGAGTTATCGTTGAACATTTTGATTCAATCTATGAACAGTTAGGTATCAACGGAGATCTATTGATTGGGATAGGCGAAGAAGTCATCGTCGTAAGACCCAATTTATTTGGTCCAGAACCAGAAGACATCAAGAAAACAGTCTATAAGAGCCTCTTATATCGTCGTATGGCCCACAGCGCAGAAGATCTCTTGGTTCATATCCTTGAGAGCGAATATGGATTGATTTGTGATGGTCATGGGGACGTTAAACATGGCTTTATCTTATCCTTCAATAAGAAACCTCGGGTATCTTTAACTGTCTTAGAAAAGAAAGTCAAAAGCTTGATCTCAATGGATCTCATCATTACTTATCTAGATCCTACTCATATCAAGATCGGTGAAGACATCATTCAATACTGTACAGGACCTAGAACACATATGAATCATACGAAACAGATCGAAAATTTCCATCTTTTAGATGATTATGTCTTTGATCCAATCAAACAAACCTATGAATTGGTTGGGATGGTTTCTGAAGAACAAATCAAAGACATTCACAAGATCAATCACTTTGGAGATTAAGGAGCACATATGAGAAACACAACTGTCGTCATAGGAGTTATCGGAGCGGATGTTCATGCGGTAGGTAATCGCATCATCGATTATGCATTAAGACAAGCTGATTTTAATGTGGTCAACTTAGGTGTGATGGTCTCCCAGAAAGAATTCGTCGATGCAGCCATTGAAACCAAGGCAAGCGCCATCTTTGTCTCTAGTTTA
>CAIXIN010000252.1 GCA_903919545.1 uncultured bacterium
ATCTTATCATCGAGGATCTGTTCTAGACGATGAGCACTCCAACCAGCGATTCTTGAAATCGCAAAAACTGGAGTAAACAGCTCTTCAGGTATCCCCAACATATCCAAAACGAAGCCAGCGTAGAGATCGACATTGGCAGCCATACGATTATCGACTTTGACTTTCTCGTTGAGTAGGGCACAGCCTATTGTTTCAATCTTATTGAGCAGTTTAAATTCTTCTTGTCTTCCTTTATGTTGAGCTAATACTTGAGCTTTATCTTTTAAGAGGATCGCTCTAGGATCAGATAGAGTATAGACCGCATGACCTAAACCATAGATGAGACCTTTCTGATCAAAGGCTTCTTTCTTTAAGATCAAACGTAAATAAGCTTCTAGAGCTTCATCGTTTGAGGCATCACTGACATGGGCTTCTATGTCTTTGATCATGGCTTCGACCATCGCATTGGCGCCTCCATGTTTAGGTCCTTTTAATGAACCAATCGCAGTAGAGATAGCTGAATAGGTATCCGTTCCAGTAGAAGAGACCACATGGGTCGCAAAAGAAGAGTTATTACCACCTCCGTGTTCTGCTTGGATGACCATCAAGAGATCCAACATTTCAACTTCTTCTTGAGTGTATTTCCCATCTGGACGAATCAGATACAAGAAATTCTCTGCCGTCCCAACACCTTTCTTAGGGGTATGGATGATGAGACTTTCATGATCGAAATAATGTTTCTTGGCTTGATAAGAATAGGCAGCCATTAGGGGTAACTTCGCGATGAGATCGATCGATTGTCTTAAGACATTCTCAATGGAGGTATCATCTGGATTTTGATCATAAGAATACAAAGTCAAAACAGTACGTTGAAGTTTATTCATGATGTTTAAGGCAGGTATCTTAAAGATGACATCTTCTTTATAGGCATGAGGTAAGGTTCGAGCTTCTTCTAGGATATCCATAAACTCTTTGAGTTGTTTTGGATTAGGTAGATGTCCGAAAAGTAATAGATACGTTGTCTCTTCGAAACCTAAACGATGATCCTTTTGAAAGCCATCGACGAGATCAAAGATACTGATACCTCGATAATACAACTGTCCATGAACAGGGATCTTTACATCGTTGAGTTTTTCATAACCGACCACATTACCTACGTGGGTGATCCCAACCAAAACACCTGTCCCATTAGAGTTTCTTAAGCCTCTTTTGACATTGTTTTGTTCATAAAGCTCTTGAGGGATGACATTGCTGATCTCTATGGTTTTGGCGTGTTCTGTGATAAATGCTTGGGTTTCGGCTTTCTTCATGAGGCTCCTTTTAAGGCGAGGTAGGCCTTTATGATTTCGGATGTTATTTCGACTGTGTTTAAGGGACCTTTAAGATCCTTAGTGTAATTATTAGGATCAGAATAGACAGTTTGGATGGCTTCTTCTATCCATGAAGCTTCTTTTTCATAACCTAGATGACGAATCATCATCGCAGAAGTTAAGATCATCGCGGTAGGATTGGCGATTCCTAAACCAGCGATATCTGGTGCTGTCCCATGAACGGATTCAAAAAGAGCGAAGTCTTGGCCTAGATTTGCCCCAGGGACAAAACCTAAACCTCCAACCAAACCTGCGCATAAATCAGATAAGATATCCCCATACAGATTCTCAGTG
>CAIXIN010000253.1 GCA_903919545.1 uncultured bacterium
AAAACATAAGAAAACCCGCTGTTTAAGCGGGTTTGTTCGCAATGGCGGAGGACATGAGATTCGATTTCAATAGTCATATTGTTGAATTCTCATATTCTATTCAGTAAAAGTACCTATATTCAATGCCTAAGTACTTGTGAATATGAATTTTGAAAATAACTTGCTTCCTACAAAATTCCAAGTCCCCATTTGCATGATATTTGCACGCTCTATTGAAATCATATTCAATTTCGTACCATCTACGTTAATATAAGGCTGTAGAATAGAGTGTTTTGCAGTCTTATGCAATCCTAGAACGATTATATCATTGTCACATGAGTGGATCGAGCTTTTTAATGAACATCTAATTATATTTTTGAGAAGCGTTCACATAAGTCTGTGACTTGAGCTTCGCTTGGCTTTTTCGAATGATCGATGATTCCCGTTGAGACAACGATCCCATCTTTCTTAAAGACAAGATCCTTCATCATCTTGATGGCGGTATTGCCTCCCATCCAGGCATAAGGAAACGCATGTGTCACAAAACAAGCCACTTTCTTATTATTCAAAGATGGGGTCTTTTCTAGAAAAGCTTTCATGATAGGCGATACTTGAAAGCCCCTCACTGGACTACCAAAGATGATTTGATCGAAAGAACTTAAATCTGGTTGATCCAAGAGTTCAATCACCGTTGAATTTGGATTCTCATTCTTAGCTTTCAATGAGATTAAGACAACTTCTTGACCTGCTTTGATTAACTTAGTTTGAATCTCAGTTGCGATCTTTAAAGTAATGCCTGTATACGAATAGATAATCAATCCTGTTTTCATGTGTTCCCCTTTGAGATGATAGTCACTAGACCATAAATTTATTATACCCCTAATTAGGCTTTTGATTTCGAGATAAAACGATTGAATATGGTGATATGTTATAATGAGACACGAAAAGAAGCAATTCATGATCGTTATAAGTAAACCACTTATTCAGTACCTTTTATGGTCATTAGGAGACCTCGATGAAACAAATACAGGCGTTTTTTGGCTTAAAAAGAGAAGCTATTCTATTAGATTCACGGCTATATATCGTTAAAGCCATGGCGGCAATTTCTCTTGGATATCTCATAGGAAGAGCTTTACCGATCACAAGACTGGATATGGTCTCTGTCTTACTAGGGGTCATGTATAATCTAGAAGCCATCAATGTCTCTGGTTTAAAAGGAGGCATCAATCAATTACTTGCGTCTGCTTTAGGAGCTATTACGACAGGTTTCTTAGTGTATCTGATGGGTTATCAAATCAATGTCTTCGTAATTGCCTTAGGAATAGGATTTACTTTATACATCGCCCTTAAGATCGATTATCGTATGGTTTCTCCAGTGGCCATCTTTACCAGTATCTATATGACACAGTTGCTTCAAAACGATGGTTTGGGAAATCCTAGTATACTGTTGACCTTTAGATTAAGGATCTTGGCTTTAGGTCTAGGGGTTGCGATTGCCTTGGCCTGTAACTTTTTATTCTCCATCCTCTATTATCGTAAACTAGGGAAACGTCGTTTAGAATTCGTTAAGATCCAAGGTTTGTTGGGTCTTGAGAAAACAAAAGAAATCTTGAGTTCTAAACACATTGAGTCTATGAACTATCAAGCTGTCTTAGCTTCTGTATTTAACGATATCGAAATGGTCAAAGCCAATTTAGAAACCATGAGAAAAGAAAAGAAGATCCCATTTAATACCTCAGAGAAACAGAATCTTAAACTCTATTATGAAGTCATCATTCAAATCAAGACCCTTATTCATCTTGCCTATGATTGTATCTATGTCAAGGAAAAGACAAATGTGGTCTGTGATCCAACAACGATCGCTGTCTTAGATTCGATCATCACTGGTTTGAAACAACTTGATTTTACCGATCTCAAAAAGATTCCTAGTGCTCATTCACTTACTTTAGATCCAAAACACTTCACATTAGAGGATCGTAGGATAGGGGAGAACCTTAATCTTATGGTGTCTCATTATGAACTCATCTTAGAAAATCTAGGACACTTAAATTAAAAACCGCGTTAGCGGTTTTAGTTTATTGTGCTCTTTTTTTAGTACTTAAGAATAAGAAGACAAATAGGAGTGGTACCAATACCACAAAGAAATAATTACCTATTTCTCCAGGTGCAGTCCCAATAAAGTAAGCATCACTTAAGGGTTTAAGGACTCTTCCAATCACGATCCTCATCGCATATTCGATCCATACTAGAACCAACATCAATGG
>CAIXIN010000254.1 GCA_903919545.1 uncultured bacterium
CTTAGTCAAAAACAATTGGAAGAGAAGAATTATCAACTGAAGATCTCTGAACTCAGAGAAATGATCAATGCCTTACATGATCAAGCCATCTCATCTAAACAAGCGAAAGACATTTTCCCTCATCTATTAAAAGGGGAAAGCTATGCCTCTATCGTCGATGAACTTAAGATCGTAATGGTTTCTGAACATTCCAGCCTATTAAAATTGGTTGAAGAAACTCTAGATGAGAATCCTCAATCGATCCTAGATTATCATGGAGGAAAAGATCGTGCTTTAGGTTTCTTAGTCGGTCAATTGATGAAGAAATCTAAAGGTCAAGCCAATCCAGCCATAAGTAACCAACTCTTGAAAACAGAATTGGATAAACGAAAACCCTAAAGTGAGGTATAATAAAGACGTCCTATGAAAATAAATACACCAAAAACAAGCAAACCCAAACGAAAGATTAGTCTCGGTGGTTGGGTCCTCCTCTTCAGTCTAGCTGTTGTCTTCGTCTTTGGATCGATCTTTGCGCTCATCATGTTTAATGCGCTCAGTGAGACAGGAAAAACAGTAGAGGGCAATCGTTTTCAACTAGAACTCAATCCTAGAATCGAAACAGTCAAGGTCACTGAAATCAAGACCGCAATAGACGCACAAATAAGTACCGTAAAAAGCAGTATAAACTTAAAATCAGCTACCTTAAGAATTATGGTTCAATTGAAACCTGAACTGACAGACGAAGAGCTTCAAACTGCGATCTTATCGATCAAAGACCTCGTCAATACGAGCTTACCGATTGAGACATATTTTACATCTACTCCTGACATCAAGATGTATGATTTAGAGATCCATATCTATAATTCATTAGAAACTGTCAGTACTGAAACCTTTACTTATCATTATTTCATCTTGGTAAAAAACGCCAATATGTTGGATTGGAAGATCCAAGAAGTTTCTACGCCTGTGAATCCTGAATTGGCAGCTCAACTCAAAGCCACTTTAGAAGAAAAATTAAATCAATAAAGGAACCCCATGAATAAAAACGAAATCATATCTGTAGCCGCCATGGATTATAATGAACAAGCCTATGCGGTGTGCAAACATGAGGGTTTTGTTGTCTTCGTCAAAGATCTAATGATCGGAGAAGTCGCAGAAGTGCGACTCGAAAAGGTCAGTGAACGACATGCCTATGCGCGTATCGTGACGATGGTCAATGCCAGTAAAGATCGCGTCGAACCTCGTTGTCCGATCGCTTATAAATGTGGTGGATGTCAGATCCAACACATGAATGCTCAAGCTCAACTCGACTTTAAGAAGATGCATGTCCAAAGTCTTTTTAAACGTAATTTAGCCATGGATATCAATCCTAAGATTCATGGGATGGAAGATCCTTGGTTTTATAGAAATAAAACTCAAGTTCCTTTTGAGATCACAAAAAGAACCATCGACTATGGCTTTTATAGAGCACATACTCATGATATCTTGCCTTTTAGTACCTGTTATATCCAATCAGATGATAGTAATTCAATACTTTTAGACATCAAACGTTTCTATGACGCCAATGCGATCAAGCCTACAGGCTTAAGAACTGTCCTCGTTAAGAAAGCTTTCTCAACTGGAGAATTGATGGTGGTCTTTGTTTGTAGAAGAGACAGTTTACCTTCTCAAAAACAATTGGTTGAAGAACTCCAAGCGAAACACCCAATGATCAAATCCATCGTCATCAACGTCAATGATCGTGAAGACAATGTGATCTTAGGTGATCGTTATATTCCTTTAACGACGCAAAGCGTTATTACAGATACATTAAGCGGACTCAAGTTTGAGATCTCCGCAGCTTCTTTCTTTCAAGTCAATCCTAAACAAGCCGAGATCCTTTATGAATCAGCGCTTAAAATGGCTAAACTTAAAGCTACAGATACTGTGCTTGATTTGTATTGTGGTATTGGCACCATTGCCTTACTTGCGGCTCAAAAAGCCAAAGCCGTCATAGGTGTAGAAGTCGTACAAGATGCGATCGAAGACGCTAAACGCAATGCGACATTAAACGGTGTAAATAACGTAGAATGGATCAAAGCGGATGCGGGAGTCGCCGTAAAAGGACTTATCGAATCTAAACGTAAGATCAATCTCGTCGTCGTAGATCCTCCACGAAAAGGTCTAGATGAGACAACTCGTAATGCGATCATCGAACTCAAAGCACCTAAAGTAATCTATGTCTCATGTGATCCAGGAACCCTCGTAAGAGATCTTAAAATACTTCAAGAACACTATAAGATCGAAGATGTGGAACTCACTGATATGTTTCCTCAGACCATTCACGTAGAGACAGTAGTTCTTTTGACTAGAATTTAAGTTGATACTACAGAAATACTGTCACATATAACGATAAATATAATTTGCGAGGATGTTTTATGAATATTAAATTGGTTAAATTGTCCTATGAATATAAACAACACTTAATTGATATGATGGATGAATGGCTTGCTGTTGAGCAAGATTTTTCTCCATACATGATTAGAAGAAACGACCATCATAATTTCGATTATTACCTTGAGAACTTATAAATCAAAGTTGAAACTAAGGATCGTGTTCCCGATTCCACATTTTTTTGTTTGGATTTAGATAGAAATATATTTGTTGGAGCTATCAATATCAGACATACCCTGAATCAAAGCTTGCTTAATACTGGCGGTCACATCGGTGATGGAGTTCGTCCTAGTGAAAGGCGAAAAGGGTATGCTACCAATATGATTAAATTGGGACTTGAAGAGTGTAGAAAACTCGGAATCGAAAGAGTGCTCATAACTTGCGACAAAAGTAACATCGGTTCAGCTAAGTCCATTATCAATAATGGTGGAGTTCTAGAAAATGAAGTTATTGAAGATGGAGTAGTTGAGCAAAGGTATTGGATTACTCTTATCAAATAAATGAAGTGTATTTAACTTTTATTATTGGAAAAAACCGTGTATTCTTACACTGTAAAAATAATAAAAGGAGGACTATGTATGTTATTTATGTTGGTGGTTAAGGCATCTAAGAATTCAGAAGGGGATAATCTTTCTAGACCTGATCTTGAAGAAGCGATGGATAAATATAATGATGATCTAGTAGAAGCAGGTATTAGAGTCATGGCGAAAGGTCTACACCCTAGTTCAAATGCTTATCGACTTAAATTTCCTGAACACAATGGGAAACCAGTAGTTACGGAAGGCCCTTTTTTAGATTCTAATGACCTGATTGCGGGTTTTATTTTAATCGATGTTGAATCAAAAGAAGAAGCACTTAAATGGGCTTTAAGAATGCCTGATCCTATGGGTTTTGGAGAAGGTCAAATAGATCTAAGACAAGTATATTAGTTCTTCGTTAATGATGTTTATCCTTTATACTTATCTTAAGATATCTGTGGAGGATCTATGAGAAAAATAAGTGTTACTCGTAAGAAGAACTTTTTTGGTAGTTTTTTAACCTATGCGTTTATTCTGGATTTCTTAAAAACAGAAGAAAAAAGATTTCCTTTAAAGAATGGTCAAACCATCGAGTTTGAAATCGATGATGAAGGTCATATGTTGAACTGCTATACAAGAACTTCTAGTGGGGAAACTTATAGTAATGTGATTCTAATTGAAGCTGGAACGCAAGATAAGAACTACGTTCTCGTGACTAAGAATGATATGATGCGTGGGGCAATCTTAGTTATTTCGGAAAACAATTGATGTGTTTATCACTATGAATAACAAAGATAAGCGAAGATAACCCTATGACCTCTCATCCCATCGATAACGAACTTTCAAATCTAAAAATTGGTCAACCTGCATGTAGAGCGTTAGCCTCTATTCAAGTCACTTGTCTAAATGATTTTTTAAATTTGACTGAAAAGCAACTCTTGTCGCTACATGGTTTTGGCCCAAGAGCTTTAATGATCTTAAAAGAGGCTCTACAAAAAGAAGGTTTGAGTTTAATGAAGAATGACTAATTATCCTACAGTGTGTATTGAATCACTTACCGAACAAACTAGACGATTAGTCAAAAATCATTTTTCTTTATGTATCCCTCTAGCTTTTGAACTTGAGGGGCTAGGTGATCTAAAGTATGTAATCACTAACGAGATAGCTTTTAAACAACGCTTGATGGATGAAAGTTTAGATTCAAATGCTTCAACGAACTTTCTTATAGCAAAGATCCAAAATGAAGTTGTAGGGGCGATCTCCATTGGTCCATGTGGAAAAGAAATTATGGAGTGTACTCATCAAGAATGGGCAACACTAAAAGAAGTTGGAAGTTTATACGTTCATCCACAGTTTCAAAATCAAGGGATAGGATCACTTTTGATTCATGCAGCTGTGAAAAAGCTAGATGAGCAGGGGATCGATGAATTTTGTCTGGACAGCGGTTATCAACACGCTCAAACAAAATGGCGCCGAAAATTTGGGGAACCAACAATGATCGTCAAAGATTATTGGGGCAAAGGTTTAGATCATATGCTATGGCGCATCCAAGTAAAAGATTTCCTTAAGTAACACCGAAAGGTGTTTTTATTTCATTGTTCTTGACTATGAATATTGTGAGTTCTATAATATGAACATATGAACAAGTATTCATATGATAAGGAACTTAACTTATGTCTAAACAAACAGAAATCCTAAAATGTGATTGTAATGTCATCCATCAAGACGTGGTTGATTTAGTAAAAACAACTATGCCTTCTCAAGATAAACTTCAAGAACTATCTCAATTATTCAAAGTGTTTGGAGATCCAACTCGTTTAAAAATATTATCTGCTTTATTCAAATCTGAGATGTGTGTTTGCGATATGGCTACACTTTTCAATATGACCCAATCTTCAATCTCTCATCAACTCAGTGTACTTAAACAAGCTCGATTGGTGAATTATCATAGAGAAGGTAAAGTCGTTTATTATGGCCTAGATGATCAACATATTCAACAAATATTTGATCAAGGCTATCTTCATATTCAAGAAAGATAAGGATAAAATCATGTCTAAAAATACCAAGACCATCTTTTTAGATGGACTAGATTGTGCCAATTGTGCTTTAAAAATAGAAAATGCGGTTAAAGATATCGACGGCATCACCCATGCTAGCTTAGATTTTACGACTCAGAAATTAAAATTTGAGTTTAATGATGACTCCAAGAGTGACGCTTTGATTAAACAAGTTTCTGAACTTACTTTAAAGATTGAACCAGATGTTCGTTTTCTTGTGGAGGATGAGCCTCAACAGAAATCGCAATTGCTTAAGAAAAATATTGGGTTAATACTAGGCGCGGTATTGTTTGTATTGGCCTTAATTATAAACTCTGATCTTAATTGGGTCCTATATGGATTAAGTTACATTTTTGTAGGATCTACAGTTGTTTTAAGAGCGATAAAAAACGCATTAAAAGGAAACTTTTTCGATGAAAACTTCTTAATGAGCATCGCTACTATCGGTGCATTTGCGATAGGGCAAACAGCTGAAGGTGTTGCAGTTATGTTGTTTTATCAAGTAGGTGAGTTCTTTCAAAGCCAAGCTCTGGATCACTCTCGTAAATCAATTGCTCGTTTAATGGATATTCGTCCAGATTATGCCAACATCGAAAGTGCTGATGGTCTAATC
>CAIXIN010000255.1 GCA_903919545.1 uncultured bacterium
ACCTTATCGATAAGGACCTTCTTAATACTATCCAACATAAATCCTTCTTTAACGATAAAGTACTCTAAGAAGATAAACTTCTTAGCTCCTTTTAAGGCTTCCATCAAAGCGATATATTTACTTTCACCTGTAGGATAATAAGTAACTTTTGAGTCATCATAGACAGGATACTCTGTGTTATTGAAGAGATAATTGGAGATCTTGAATGAACGAGGACATATGGCTGATAAGTCTTTAAGTGGACCCTTCTTTTGGATCAATAAAGGTTGTTTGTTTAAGGATAGATAATTAACTCCGCTTCTTAGATCCTTAGGGACTTTTCTTCCCCCAAACATCAAATAGGTAGTAACCCCAATCAAAGGCACAGTCAAAATCAAAAAGATCCATGAGAGCTTATACGATGGATTCATTTTAGAGTTGATGATGAAGACAGAGATGATGACTCCTAAAGAAGAAACGATGATATAGACAACAGGAATATAGTTGGATAATTGATACATAAACAAATAAACTAAAAAGAGCTGAAACAGAACCAAGATACTTACAGTAAAAGACTTTGAGGTTATTTTTCTTAAGAAGGATCTCATTTTATAACCTGTAGTTTTCGATGATGTTTAAAGGTAATCCATCGATGATCTCATTGATGGTTTGGATTCGATCATCTTCTAATAAGGTCGTTGGATGATGAGCATCATAGCCATAGACACAGATCGTCTCATATCGACTGATGATCTCCCAAAATGGACGATAAGGATAGACATAAGCCAAACCATCTTTAAAAGGTTTATGGCCGTATCGAATCCCATTAAGATTGAGTTCTAAAGGAAGCTTTGTCTTTTGAGCACATTGAGCGATCTTATGGGCAGCTTGGATACAAGCCTCTGACCAGTCTCTTCTTCCAATCATGAAATAATCAGGATGAGCTACATAAGAGACAACACCGCTTTCCATAGCTTCACATAAAAGATCTGCGTATTTAGAGACATCTTCATCGTTGGCGTAAGAATCGAGATCATTGTCTAAAAAGGTCACATTATGTTGACCGACGATGAGATAATCGACACGTTTTAGCAGCTCTTTATAATAGTTTAGATATTGAGGGAAATATTCGATCTCAAAACCAACGAGGATCTTGATCTGATCTTTATATTTTTCTTTAAGAGATAGAATAGATGAGATATATTCATCTGTTTGATCCATCTCCATACGATCACTTAAGATATGTATGCCTTCATAAGGCACATGATCAGAAAAACCAAGGATCTTAAAACGAGCATCGATGGCACTTCTTACATATTGTTCATCGCTGCCTCTAGCGTGGCCGCAACGAAGGGTGTGGGTGTGGTAATTGGCATCCATAGGTTTATTATACCTAAAAACTCACTCTAAGTGCTTGATGAATAGCGCTTTTTCGCGATCACCTTGAAGATAAAGCTCATGATTGACTGGAACTTCTTTGGTTCCTATAAATGTAGCCCCACAAAGCTCACAGGTCCTATAGGAAGCGATGTTGTCGGTATTGCAGGTGATAAGGACTTCCTTCATCCCAAAAGCTTTGGCTTGTTTAAACAAAAGTAAACAGGCTTTGGCTGCGTAATGATGTCCTCGATAGGGTAAATAGATGGAATAACCGATATGACCTGCTAAATCGATGGTGGTCCCTGAACCTATCCTAAGATCGCATCTTCCTACGAT
>CAIXIN010000256.1 GCA_903919545.1 uncultured bacterium
GAAGATCATCGTCATATCCAATATCTTGATGGTGAGCTGTTTCTATATCAATGCGTTTATTCCTATCTCAACGATGACCATCGTTTTGTTTTTTATCTCAAGTTTCTTTGGGACAGTTCAAGGTCCTGCTTATGATGCGATGTTGGCTGATAAATCGACTTCTGATCAAAGAGCGAAAGCTTATTCATTGAGCTATATGGGCTTTAATCTAGGCTTTATCTTAGGCCCTAGTATTGGAGGCTTTCTATTTAAGGATCTTCTATGGTTGGCATTTCTTATCGATGGGACAACATCTTTATTAGGGACCTTACTGATCATGTTTTTTATAAAAGATACCAAGCTTTCAGACATTAAACATACCTTAAACTCCTATGAGCAGATCTCTGAAGGAGAAAGCACCTTTGAGATCATCATGAGATCTAAGACCTTATGGATCTATTTGGCCTGTAGTTCAATCGTAGGCTTGATGTATACTCAAACCAATTTCTTATTGCCTCTTCAGCTCGTTGCGACCATTCCTCATTATTCTGAAATCTATGGCTTTATGAGCGCGTATAATGGATTGGTAGTGATCATCGCTACACCGGTCTTGACCTTTTATCTTAGAAAGGTCAATGAGGTCAATAAATTCGGGATTGCGATTTTCTTTTTCATGAGCTCCTATATCGTGTATGCTTTTCTTGGGGGCATCATCCCACTCTTATTCTTTGGGATGACCATCTTTACCATAGGCGAAGTCATCAATACGATCGCCAATGCGTCGTATTTCTCTAGAAGAGTACCAGCGAGTCATCGTGGTAGGATCTCATCGACCTTAGGCATCATCGCATCGATTATCGGGGCCATCGCTCAGATCACCTTTGGATTCGTTGTCGATCTATTGCCTTATCAGATGTGTTGGTTGATTATTATATCCTTAGGTTTATTGGCTTTGAGTTTGATTCCCTTATTTAGAAGAAATGATAAGCGAGATTATCACTTGCTTTACGAGGAGACCTTATGAGTGACTTCATTAGATTGGCTTTCTTCCCATGGATCATCATTTTACCGATTTTTATCATTTTGTTTTTAATCGCACCGATCTTGATTGCCTATGTGGTCTATAAAGATGCGGTTAAACGTGGTGTATTATCACCCCTAGTATGGGCACTGGTTGCGGCCTTCGTTCCATTTTATATTGGATTATTACTGTATGTCATCCTTGGGGTAACCCAAGTAGATAAAGGCTCACAACTATGAGTTATATCGACCTTCATAACCATTGTATTCCCGCACTGGATGATGGGGTCAAGAATGAAGAAGAATCTTTGGTGATGCTTCAATGTGCTGTCAAAAGTGATATAAAAATCATGTTTGTGACACCTCATAGAGAACCCAAAGGTCGTTTTAATCCGGACAATGATGAGGTCATCAAAGCTTGTCGTCGATTAAGACGTCTCGCCAATGCCAATCAACTAAAGATAGATGTTCGATATGGTGAAGAATTTAGGATCAAAACAGACTCCATCGACTTGATTCAAAATGATCAAGTTCTAGGCTATAGTGGCACAGATTATGTCTTAGCGGAATTTACACGAACCAATGCTTTCTCAAAACTTATACCTCAAGCGATTGAGGCCTTTCATCAACAAGGCAAGAAGGTTCTTATCGCTCATCCTGAACGATACTTTGACGATGTGAATGAAGGGGTAGAGGCTTGTCGTGTATGGGTCGAAATGGGCTGCTTCTTACAGCTCAATCGTACTTCATTATTGGGTGTTCATGGGGTCTACGCTGAAAAGATCGCTCATAAATTGATCAAACAAGGTTTAGCTCATGTGATCGCAACGGATGCTCATGAAGGTGAAGGCATTCGAGTATGTCGTTTAGATGATATCTATTTCATCGTAAAGAAAAAATATGGACAAGCCATCGCTGATATGTTGTTTCATACCAATCCTGAGCTCTTGGTCAACAATGTTCCTATGGTACCCATCATAAGACCTAAACGTCATCTAAAGATGTTCTCCTATTTCGTTAGAACAAAGAAAAACAAGAAAGATCAATATGAGGAATAATATGGACACAAAGAAAGTATTATTGACAGGAGGTTTAGGTTATATTGGATCACATATCGTGGCTTCATTGGATGATCCAACATGTGCGATCATCGCAGATGATTGTTCAAATTGTGATCTTAAACAAATCGATCGGCTTAAACAAGTCATCTCATTTAATAAGGAACAAGTCATCGTTTGTGACGTGGCTGATCTTAATGCCTTTGAAGAAATCTTTAAGAAACACAGGATAGAAACCATCATTCATTTAGCGGGTTATAAAGCCGTTGGGGAGTCGGTAAAGTATCCTTTGGCCTATTACACCAATAACCTCAATGCGACCCTCAACGTCTTAAAGATGTGTGATAAATATGAAGTAAAGCATTTGATTTTTAGCTCATCTGCGACAGTGTATGGACCTCAAAGCTCACCTATGGATGAATCCATGACTTTACTTAAGACCACCAATCCTTATGCGGAAACAAAAGCCGTCAGTGAACGGATGATCGAAGACTATTGTTTCGTTCATCCTGAATTTTCTGCGACTTCTTTACGTTACTTTAATCCAGTAGGGGCTCATCCTAGTGGTTTCATCGGTGAGATCCCCAGTGGGATACCTAATAATCTGTTGCCTTATGTTCAACAAGTTGCCAGTGGTAAACGACCTTATCTCAATGTGTTTGGGACCGATTATGAAACCAAAGACGGGACCGCTATAAGAGATTATATCCATGTGATGGATCTTGCGGATGCACATCTGTGTGTCCTAAAGAATCCACACCTTGGCTATCGTGTCTATAACGTTGGGACAGGTGTTGGAACTTCGGTATTGGATCTCGTTAAAGCATTTGAGAAAGCTACAGGCGTAAAGATTTCAACTCAAATCACAGGTAGAAGAGCTGGTGATCTTAAAGAAAGTGTCGCTGAAGTTTCTAAGATAAGCAATGAATTGGGTTGGAAGAGCCAATATGGTTTAGAAGAGATTTGTAAAGATGCCTGGAATTTTGAAAAACAACAATCAATGTAGAGTGTTCAAACACGAGATTATCGGTATAATCTCGTGTTTTATAAAGTATAATAAGGAGTGTGAACTTTGTGAAAGATTGGTTTAGACCGATCTTTAGTCGGGAGCCCTATGGAAATCAAATCGTTTATTGAAAACTTAGAATCTCTTAATGTAGGTTTTTATACAGGAGTTCCTGATTCTCAACTCAAATCCTTGTGTGACTATTTGATTGCGACCTATGGGATCAACAATACTCATTTGATTGCGGTCAATGAAGGTAATGCCTTGGCTTTAGCGAGTGGATATCATATCGCTACGGGTAAAGTGCCTTGTGTGTATCTACAAAACAGTGGATTAGGCAACATCGTTAATCCTTTGACCTCATTGACTCATTCTAAAGTTTATGGGATCCCAACGGTCTTTGTTGTGGGATGGCGTGGTCAACCAGGGGTTCATGATGAACCTCAACATGTCTATATGGGAGAGATCACTGAAAAGATACTTAATGATCTTGATTTAAAAGTCATTCATTTAACAAAAACATCAACTGAAGAATCTTTAAAAGAAGCTTTGGTTGGGGTAAAAGAAAGTCTATCTGAAGGAAAAAGCATTGCCTTTCTTGTCTCTAAAGATGCCTTGTCTTCTTCCATTAAACAAACTTATAAGAATGAATGTCCTCTCTTAAGAGAACATTTGATTCAAGAGATCTTAGCTGTGAGTAAAGATGGTTTGATTGTATCTACCACAGGTAAGACCTCACGAGAAGTCTTTGAAGTGCGTGAACAAAGACATGAAGGCCATGAGAAAGATTTCTTAACGGTAGGGTCTATGGGTCATAGTTCATCGATCGCATTAGGTCTAGCACTTCATCAACCATCCCAAAAAGTATGGGCCATCGATGGGGATGGGGCTGTCTTGATGCATATGGGAGCGATGGCTTTGATAGGAGAACGTCAACCTAAGAATCTGATCCATATCGTCATCAATAATGGTGCCCATGAATCTGTAGGAGGCCAACCTACATCCAATACCCATTTGGAGATTTCTAAGATCGCCAAAGCGTGTGGCTATAGTGTCGTAGTATCTGCCCATAATCTAGAAGAATTCAAGCGTGCCTTAAGTGCAGCTACGCATTTAGAAGGTCCTATCTTTATCGAAATGAAATCAGCGATTGGCTCACGTGATGATCTGGGTCGTCCTACATCTACACCTAGTGAAAATAAAAAAGCCCTGATGAGCTTCATCAAAGACCATCAATGAAAGCTTTAATTTTAAATTCTGGTTTAGGAAAAAGAATGGGATCCTTGACTCAGCATCATCCTAAATGTATGACCGAGATCTTCGAAGAAGAAACGATTCTATCTCGACAATTGAAGTCCTTGGTTAGTTGTGGTATCGATGAGATCATCATCACCACAGGGTATTATGATGAGGTCCTAAAAGACTATGTGGCTTCACTTAAACTTCCCCTTAAACTACGTTATGTCCATAGTGATAAATATGCGACGACCAACTACATCTATTCGATCTATATGGCCCAAGCTTATCTTCATGATGATATCGTCCTTATGCATGGAGATCTCGTCTATGAAGTTGAGATATTGAAAGAAATGCTTTCTTCTAATCAATCTCTTATGACGGTCAGTTCTACTTTGCCTTTACCTGAAAAAGATTTTAAAGCGGTCATAGAAAACAATAAGATCGTTAAGGTTGGGATAGATTGTTTCGAAAATGCATTAGCGGCTCAACCCTTATATAAACTCAATCAGAAAGATTGGGAAGTATGGTTAAAAGAAATCATCGTTTTCTGTGAAAACGATAAGACTTCCGTGTATGCGGAGAATGCGTTGAATGAAGTGAGTCGTTTAATGGATTTAGAAGGCATGGATGTGTTGTATCGTTTATGCGGAGAAATCGATAATCCTATCGATTTAGAGATCATTAAAAACAGAGTGAAAGAGGAACACCATGACTAAAAAAGTGTATATGGGCTTTAGCACCGATGTGCTTCACGGTGGCCATATGGCCATCATTCAAAAAGCTGCGTCTTTAGGAGAACTTACGATTGGGATGCTTACGGATGAAGCCATCGTTAGTTTTAAACGTTTTCCTATTCTAAATTATATTGAAAGAGTCAAATTGGTTGAAGCGATCAAAGGCGTAAATTCTGTTGTACCTCAATCGACTTTGAGTTACGCTGATAACTTAAGAAAATATAAACCAGACATCGTCGTTCATGGAGACAATTGGAAAACAGGACCTCAAAAAGCCATTCGTGAAGAAGTCATAGAAATCCTTAAAGAATATGGAGGAGAACTTATAGAGACAGAATATGCCTCTAATCCTGCCTATGAAGCCTTTGAAGCTGAACAGCGCAAGATTTTATCTATGCCTGATCAAAGACGTGGTCGCTTAAAAAAGCTTCTTGAGATGAAACCTTTGGTGTCTATTATGGAAGCTCATTCAGGGATCACAGGACTTATCGTAGAAAAGACCATCGTTACAGAAGAAGGCAAGACCCATCAATTCGATGGGATGTGGAGCTCATCTTTATGCGATTCTACCTCTAAAGGTAAACCTGATATCGAACTACTCGATATGAGCACTCGTTTTAGAACCCTAGATGAGATCATGGATGTGACCACAAAGCCCATCATCGTGGATGGGGATACCGGAGGTCAAACAGAACATTTCGTTTATAATATCAGAACGATGGAAAGAATGGGAGTCTCTGCTGTCATCATCGAAGATAAGACAGGACTAAAGAAGAATTCCTTGTTTGGGACAGATGTTGAACAAACACAAGACTCTATCGAAAACTTCAGTGCGAAATTAAAAGCAGGAAGAGCTGCTTTGAAATCGAATGATTTCTTATTGATCGCTCGTATCGAAAGCTTGATTCTCGATAAAGGTATGGATGATGCTTTAGAAAGAGC
>CAIXIN010000257.1 GCA_903919545.1 uncultured bacterium
AACTGTATTGTGAAGTGAATTTGAAGTATTTAAATTTACTCGGTCATCTTTACTTTTCCTATAAAAATAGAAAAAGCCATCCATATTGGATGGCTTCACCTCTTATTTACTTACTTCTTCTTTAATTCTTTAATTAGTTTAAGAACAATATAAGGAATAAACAATCCTATTGCAACGATTCTATTTGGAACTGTAGAGGCATTCACGATCAAATGGATCAGAATCAAGCCATAAGATAAGTAAGCCCATTTCTGTAGACTGGACCACGTCTTCGCTTTCATTTTCTTTCTAATGGTGATATAGCTGGTGATGAAGAGTGGAATCATCACTAAGAAAGCACCTAATCCAAACCAAGGAATTGCGATTGAACCACTTATGACCTTAATTGAATATGATAAAGGATGAGCGATTAGAAGTGTAAAACCTAAAATTGAATAAGGGGTTCTTACACTTCTTAGACGCTTGGTCAAAGTCCATTTAGGATCAAGTGCTCCTGTGATCATGACCACATAGAAGAATGCGAATCCTACATATCCTTTAACCAAAGGTGTTAGAAACACAAGGTCTTTAAACACGACAACCAAAACCATTACGATCCAAGCGATCGTATACCAAATCTTCTTCTGTTTAAGAATCTGAGCAGTATACACATAAGCAAGCAAGATCAATAATAAGATAATGACAGGACTTAACACTTGGGTTTCCTCGACGATTTCTCGTTCTTTCGCTTTCTACAACGAACTAATATTAAGCTTGGTCGATCTTTAACTTATCTGCCTTCTTCTCTTTTCTTGTTTTCTTGATAAGAGCCTTATCAACCAATACGATCAGTGGTGGCAAGATGATGAAGGTACTCAATAAAGCCAAACTAATATTGATAACGGTCATAAATCCAAAGTCTTTTAGGATCATAAAATTAGAGAACAAGAGCACTGCGAATCCACCGACTGTGGTTAAACCAGAAGCAACGATGGCTTTCCCAATCATCGTAACTGAAACAACCATAGCTTCGATCTTCGCAAGACCTGCATGACGTTCTTCGACATATCTCTCCATCAGCATGACTGTCATCTCAGTTCC
Source organism: uncultured bacterium (assembly GCA_903919545.1). Classification (GTDB taxonomy): domain Bacteria; phylum Bacillota_I; class Bacilli_A; order Erysipelotrichales; family Erysipelotrichaceae; genus UBA2212. The sequence continues at coordinate 1,081 of CAIXIN010000257.1, forward strand.
CATACCTAAGACAAGGGCACCTAAGGTTGCGGTAATCGGAGTAAATTTGATTCCAGTAAGATACATAACTCCACTTGAGATCCCAATGATCAAAATAACTGGGATGATCGGTAAGATCGCTTTAATGAGATTACGATAGATAAATAGTAAGGCCATAAATACTAGACCTAAGCCCAATAAAGTCATATTGATTCTTCCTGAAGTCAATCCGTTGACCATTTCAACATCCAAGACACTCTTACCTGTGATCTCAAGTTTCATCGTTGTGTTGGATAGATCCAACTTAAGATTTGAGATAAGGTCTTTATAGGCTTGAGTAGATAGATGTTTTGTATTGATCAATAAGACTGTTTCTTTATGATCAACACTAACAAACATAGAACGTTGTGTATCAGGTAGATCATTCAACATGGTCAAGACATCTGTATAAGGTGTATCTTTCCCATCAGTAATCAACTGAATCAACGAGTCTATAGATTTGATAGATACTACGGATTCTGAATACTTATTCAAAATACTTTCAGAGCTATTTTTGATCCAAGTAAGATTGGATTCTTTTAGGACATTGTCTGTGGTGATGTAGACAACGATTTGATCGGTTGTCCCAACCGCAGCACGAATGGTATGGATATCGGTGAGAGCTTGAAGATCTTGAGGCATAAATTTTTCGATGTCTGTCTCAACTGCAATGTATTGATCCACCGCAAACCCTGCTCCCGCAACCAATACAAACAACAATAATACAGGGACCGTTAACTTGATCATGAGTCTTGTTGTTGAGGCTAAGAATTTATCCATGACGCCAGCGTTGTTTAATTTATCTTCAACCTTTGTCATCTTTTTAGGTTTCTCATTTTGAGATCCTATATGTAGGATAGGGAATAATAAGAAGATACTACCTAAGAAGCTGATGATGACTCCTATCGTAAGCATCTTCCCAAAGTCTTGGATCATAGGAACAGGAGATGCATACAAAGAAATGAATCCTAAGATGGTCGCAAAGACCGCGATCGCAATGGCTTTCCCAATCTTTTCTGTGGTTTCTTTAACTGATTTTTCTTCTTCATATCGATTATGGAATTGAATCGAATAATCAATACCCAAACCAATGATGATGGGGAATACCGCCATCGAAACCATCGTGACAGGCACTTTGATCCAACCCATAAAGCCTAAGGTTGCGATGACAGAGATAAACACAACCGCTAGACTAAGCATTCTCCACTTTACTTTAAACACTAAGAGTAAGACTCCAAACATAACGAGCACTGCCAATGCGATCATCATCATCATACTGGACTTCATTTCAGCTCTTAAAGCTGCATCTAAGACTGTCTTTCCAGACATGGTGGTGGTCAATTGAGTGAAGTTGGCCTTATCGATGACTTTCGCAATATTCGCAGTTAAGCGATCTTTTTCTGTATCTTTTAGATTACCCGCTAAACGAATAACCATTAATGCTTGATGATCATTGAGTACGACTTCTGAGAAAGCACTTCTCATGATGTTGTTGGAATCATAGATCATTGATGTAAGCTCGGTATCTACAGTAGGAACCGCAGGAACCATCATCGAACTCTTGACCCCAAACATGGTTAAACCTTCTGAAATCGATTGAAGTTTATCTCCCATCAAAACGAAGTTACTCGCCATGGATGTTAATTGATCAGGAGTTAGACCTTGGTCTAATCCATCTTTCATAGAACCCAATTCTAAGGCCAGTTTATCACTGATAGTGGTCAATGCTGTGGCTGTATTAGAAGTCCCAGTTTGAAGATTACCTGTATTGGTCCCAATCGTCTTAACCCCATCAGAAGTAACGCTTAGATTGGCTGCCATCGCATTAAGCGTGGTCTGTAAACTACCTGCTGGTTGAGCAGATGCTAAGTTAGATAATTGTTGAGATAGGGTCAATAAACCATCCGCAACAGTAGATAGACCAGAGCTGATTTGACCCGCTCCAGTAGACATCGAATTCTGTGCTGCGATGAGTTGTCCAAAAGTACTGGTCATAGAAGTTAAACCATTAAGTTTGGTTAAGATCTCTGCAGGATCTTTAATGTCTTTAGAGAGTAGTTCGTTGCCTAAAGTGGTCATATTGGTACCCATATCAGATAAACCAC
>CAIXIN010000258.1 GCA_903919545.1 uncultured bacterium
CAGATTATGATATTCGTTCTTTGTAAGTTCTTGGTCCTGACAAACAACAAATTCATATTGTGGCAATTGTGCTTTCAAATCGCGAAAGATCTCAACCTGCTTCTCAGGTGCGATACGATGCGGGAACAAGATGAGATCACGCTTCTTCATGCCCTTGTATAGATTGAGCGTATTGCTCATATAATCCATCGGCCAGCCAGTGCGTACCATCTTTCCACTATCGATCCATTCTTTATAAAATCCACGAGACGTTGTCAGTAAGTTTAAACAGAACATATTAATGTGAAAATCTGTAGCAAAGTAGTTATGATCAAAAGCGTGAAAGAAACTTTTCTCAGCGTGTCTAACCCACGGCTTGTCGCCAACAAGTCGACCTAGTCCATCCTGGGGATCATATGACCCCGCGTGCCAACATCCTCCAATTTTAATCTTTACACCTAGCAAATCTGCCATATATTTTAGATTGATTACTCCCGGATGCCACGCATCTGTAAAGAGAAAATAATCTCCATCTTTGATTTTACCATCAGAAAATAATCTACTAAATTTTTCTACTTGAACAGATTTATAAATGTTGGTAGCAGAGAAGTTTAAGAACATTCCGGGCGTGGTGTTATTTGGCAAATCATCTGGGCCACTAATTACTACTACTTCGTGTCTATGTTTTTTAATTAGTTCGGGAAGATGTGACTTCCATTCGCAAGTGTATCTGGTAGGGATACTTTCAAGGTCTACAATATAAACTGTCATCTATTTCTCCTATATTACATTATATAATCTTGTTATCATAAAGTCAACTGTTTTTCATTATTTGGATAAATACTCATATGAGTCATAAGAACCTAACAATTATTCCTTACTGCTATTTTATTGGATGGCCCAAACTAAACAAATTTTACTATGGAGTAAAATTTGGCATCGGTGCAAATCCTAAAACTTTTTGGAAAACATATTTTACCTCGTCGGCATTAGTAGATCAATATCGACAACAATACGGAGAACCTTCTATTATAGAAGTTAGAAAAATATTTGATCCGATTATTTACGGATCATTAGATAATGCCCAACTTGCCGCTACTAGGCATGAAAGTATAGTTATTCGCCGTATGAATATGATCCCAGAAGAGAAATACCTTAATTGCTCAAATAATGTTTGCCATAGAACAGGGGAAAGGATGACTAATCATACAAAGTATAGAAATGAAAAATTTGGTCAATACCATTCAAAAGAAGGATTAGAATCTATGAGAGAATTTAACAAAGTGTATTCTAAACTTCATAATAATATGAATCGTCCAGAAGTTAAAGCCAAACATTTAGATTCTATAGCAAAAAAAGTGGGCTATGCTAATCATAATGAATACGCCGGCGTTATATTTTCTGCTTTTGAAGAATGTAAAACAATCAAAGGAACTTCGGTTAAATTAAATCAATCTCAGCATACTATTCTACAATTTATATTAAAACATAAAGGTAAAGAATGGTTAGAAGAAATTCGTAAAGTAGGATTAGTAGAAGCAACATCTCGGAATAGAGCATCAATTCCGTTTAGGCGGAAAGTAAAGAAAGATGGTGAATTAAACCCTAATGCTTATATATGGAAAGCAATATCTCCGACCGGAGAAGTGTTTATTGTTAAAGGCAATAGGATTCAGTTTTGCAAAACACAAGGAATAGGAACTTCACTTGATACAACGAAGCCCCATTTAAGGGGCTTCTGGGAGTTTAAGAAACTATGCAAGGTAAAAGATTACCAAGAATAATTTGTCTGCTAGATGGGCGGCTAGTTACCAAACAACTCCATTTAAGAAACGATACATTATCAAAAAATTATAGTTTCTACGCTTTCTAGATCAACTAGAAATATTTTCATTATCGTTGATTGTATGGACGGGGGTTATTACCCTTATACTCAGTACGGGGACGACGTTCCCCGTTCCACGCCGGCCGCGTAAAGTTTTTATACTCCTGCGACCGATACATGTCGG
>CAIXIN010000259.1 GCA_903919545.1 uncultured bacterium
ACCATTTTGACTTCAACGGTAGTAACTTTATCTTTAGCTGCACCTTCAGAAGCATCCATGAATAGATCGATACTGAGTTGATAAAGTTCTTCTTCAGTACCCCCTGAGAAAGCCAATTTAAAGGCTTCTACCATGTATTCAGACATATAGGTGGTAATGATTAAGCCAAGGTTAACGGTCGTAAATTCAACACTTACTGTGGCGCTTAGACCATCTTCTGAGATCACTGTTTCTTTGATTTCATAGTCATAGGATAAGATCAATTCCATTAACTTAGTAGAGACTTCATTAGGTGTTTCTGGGCTCGCAAATGGATCACCGGTCATATCTGAGACATCCCCATCGAATAGAGAAGCATAATCTATGATTTTTTTCGCTTTAAAAGCATCTAAGAAAGTAACGATCGTATCTTCAGGCTTTTCTTTAGCAGTACATCCACTTAGTCCTGAAATAAACAACATAACCAAAAGTAGACTCAACAGTGTTTTTTTCATACAGTTCCCTTTGTTTGATTGTTTATAGTATACCTTATGAATGGATAAAGAAAAAGAGGACACTTTATTAAGTGTCCTCTTATCTAAATATTTTTTGGTTTCTTGATGAGACGTTTATTAAGATAGATAAATATTGGGATATAGATAATGATCGATACTATAATTTGAGGAAGGCTTTGAGTCAAGAATTCTGATGAAGCCTCCGGATATTGAGAAAAATATAATATGAGTGATAAGATAGACCCAAACAAATTGATTGGGGAAACAAAGATAAACAAAAAGGCAAATTCCTGAGCTTGGTTCTTCACAGAATATATGACCAATCGAATAACTAAGAAGGCTCCTACCAGTTGAAATATGACAGTCGTGATATTTCCATATACAGAAAAGAATCGTGATGCTGATCCATAAGACAAAGATACATTATAGAGATTCACGAGGTTCAATAATAAAACAGGAATATTAAAGTAAATCAATACTTTAAACATCACATTAAAGAACTTTAAACTATGACCATTCCCAAAGACTGGTTCAACTTCAATGGCTTCTTCGATGATGACTTCTTCACCCACTTGATTACTCATATTCCCCCTCTTTCATAGGATAGCTTGTCCTTATAGATAATGCTTATTTAATTCTAACATAGAGATAAAACAAATGAGGCACATAAAAGAAAAGAAAGAAAACAATAGATCCTAAGTAAGACGTAACCAAAGATTGATTATAAGGAAAATCTTTTAAAGTGAGATAAAGAACCACGCCTTGGCCAATTAAAATCAAAGGATACTTTAATAGAAAGATCAATGAGAAAAGCTTCTTCTTACCTACGATGATAAAACTAGAGGCAAGTACGATCAAAGCTAGATTGATCCAATTCACGTTCATTTGAGCTAAAACAGAAGGATAGGAATAAAAGCGAGACTCATTATCTCCAGACATAAAGAACTTCATGGTTTCAATGCTTGGAGGCGGGCAAAGTCCTGCTTTGGAAGTGAATATGGACCACATAAGCGAAAACGCCATTTTCTTCGATGAACATACATGTGGTGCTGATGAAAGTATAAATCATCCTTTCTCCGAAAATTCTACCCGTCAATGGTTACAAAAAGGTGC
>CAIXIN010000260.1 GCA_903919545.1 uncultured bacterium
AAAGCGTAAAAGATGGCTTCACTTTATCGAAGCCATCTTTTTATGACTTCATCATTAAGGATAGTTTACAAGGTCTTATTGGGGTGTTATAATCTTTTAACGGGTAGATATTAATTTATTTACTCCTTGCCTGAAAAGGCCATTAGACCACAAGGAGGTGACCACATGAGAAAATATGAAATCATGTACATCGTCAAAGCTTCTTTGGAAGACGCAGTTCGTAACGAACTCATCGCTTCTTTACACGGTATCCTAACCAGCAATGGTGCGGTTATCAGTAAAGCAGATGATTGGGGCGTAAAAGAATTTGCTTATCCCATCGACTTTGCGACAAGAGGTTACTACATGTTGTTGAACGTAGAAGCAGAACCGGAAGCCATTAAGGAATTCGACCGCTTAACACGTATCAATACAAATGTAGTAAGAACACTTATACTCAATCTAGAAGAAAATTAAGGAGCACCTATGATTAATCGTGTTGTTGTCGTTGGGAATCTCACCAGAGACCCAATGTTCAGTAAGATTTCAACCGGGACTTCCAAAGTCATGTTTACAATTGCGGTCAATCGCAAATTTAAAGACCAGGAACAAACCGATTATGTCCCTTGTGTAGCATGGGCTCAATCCGCTGATTACATGAATCAATACGCTAAAAAAGGAAACATGATCGCAATCGAAGGACGTGTCACATCAAGAAGTTACGATGACAAAGATGGCCGTAAGGTCTATGTCACTGAAATTAATTGTGATTCTGTTCAATTGATTCGAACAGGGACTTCTCCAGCTCCTCAAAATGCCGGCACTAATTATCAGCCGTCTCAACAAGCACCTAAAGCCGCTACCGGCTATTTCCCTGATGAAGGTCAAGTCAATGATGATGACTTCAATACAGGGCCTTTACTGGATATTTCCAGTGATGATCTTCCATTCTAAGAAAGGAGAATTATGGCAGTCTATAAAAAACAAAGAATTGGCCGTAAGAAAGTATGTTACTTTACTAAGAACAACATTACGGTCATCGACTATAAGGATATCGAACTCTTGAAGAGATTTATCTCTTCCAATGGTAAGATCATTCCGCGACGCGTTACCGGTACCAATGCTAAATACCAGCGCATGTTGGCCACTGCGGTCAAACGTGCTCGTCAAATGGCATTACTCCCTTACGTAGCAGACTAAAACACAAGCTCCATCGCAAGGTGGAGCTTTACTTTACATGAAAAAACAAGTTAGAACCGTTACCGAAGGCGCTATGTTATTAGCGTTTGTCGGTGTAATGCTTATCGCTAATCGAGTCACAGGAAGTTTGTTTCGTGATTATATTGTCTTTATTATGCCTTTACCAGCGATTTTTTACATTGCGAAGTATGGTTTTAAACAAGGTCTTATTTTTAGTACAGCGATGATCATCTTGGGTCTGATGGTTTCAGATCCAGTGAGCTTGTTTTATATGATAACAGCGGTCGTGGTTGGTCTTGTTTATGGATATGGGATTTATAAAGATAAGGATAATGGATGGTTATTGGGATGGACCACACTTCTAATAGCGACCAGTTACTTTTTTGAAATGGTCATCATCGCAAAATTGGTTGGATTTGATATCGTGAAAGAAGTTGATGTGTTGATGTCCCTTCTCAATGAATTAGGAATCAAAGATTTACCTTCTAATATTAGGACCTTGATCATGTCTGTATTTCCGATGTTGATGCTGGCGGCGGCTGTTGGGCAAGCTTTGGTTACTCATATGGTATCCATTATGTTATTAGGTCGATTAAAACTAAAAACTCGTTCTATGAAACCTTTATCACAGATCATCTTACCTAGAAAGCTGGCTTATGTCTTAACTCTAGGTTTATTCAGTAGATTCTTAATGGGGTTTACCAATGATGTGACCTTGCAAATCATACTAACTAATTTTGGGGTCTTCTCTCTTTTGATCTTTACACTTGATGCGTATATCCTTGTCTTGATCATCTCAAAATTAGCTGGAAAACCATGGTTGAGTATCCTTGTTGCGTTGATCTTTCTGTTTATGCCCTATATAGGTGTATCCATAGGTTTGTTTGACAGTTTTACAGACCTAAGAAAAAGAGTATTATATACATATGCAAAACCCACTGAATAAATTAAAATCAAACATATTCAAGGTCTTACTGATTGAAGGTGTGATCTTGTTTGTTGTTCATTACTTTATGAAGCAATCCATCAATTGGTTGGATCTAGTTTTAGCTGCGATCAATATGGTTTTATTGATTGGAGTTTTTGATTTCGTGGAATCTGCTCAAGTTAAACGTAATCTTGCTTTATCCCAGATCATCGGTGAAGAAGCATCTCAAGCGTTTATGTTTGGGAATATTGGGATCTTGACTTATGACAGTAATCTAAATGTGACCTGGGCCAATGATTTCCTTCAATCTCGATTTGAACATATCGTAGGTAAACAGATCAGTAGTTGGATGCCTGAAACTCAACAATTGTTTAATTCAGAAGCTGACTTGGTTACTGTGACCTTAGATGAATATACTTATGAAGTCTTAAAGAAAGAAGAAGGCCAAACCTTATTCTTTAGAGACATCACCGATCTTTATAATTTAAAAGAACTGACTACCAATCAACAGATGGTCATCGGTTATGTCCATTTGGACAACTATGAAGAAACAGCCTTGTATTCAGATGATAAGACAACAGGTCAAATCGATACCAATATCCGTCAAAGGATCATTGAATGGGCAAGAGCTCAAGGTGTCTTGGTGAGAAGACTAAGAACCAATCGTTTGATGTTGGTCATGAATCAACAATTATTTGAACAGATCATCGCTGATCAATTCTCCATCATGAAAGTCATTCATGAAGAATCGGCTAAATTAGATGTGGCCATTACCTTATCTATAGGATTTGGGAAAGGCTCTAGTGATGTCCAGATGTTGGATGAGATGGCACTCAATGCCTTAGAACTCGCTCAAAGTAGAGGAGGCGATCAAATCGCCATCAAAGCCTATGATCAAGAAGTTGAATACTTAGGTGGAAGTTCTCAAGCTCAAGAGAAACGAAGTAAAGTAAGAGCTCGTATTATCGCCCAGACCTTAAAAGATCTGATCCATAAATCTGATAATGTGATCTTAGTTGGTCATAAAGAGATGGATTTTGATTGTATGGGTTCTGCCATTGGGATGTGTAATATTGCCCGTAGTAATGGGAAAGATGCCTATATCGTATTAGCTGGAGGCATAGAAGAGAAACTGAATCTTGCTTATCAAGAATACAAAGAAGAACTGGATAAGACCAACGTCTTTATGGATGAGACTGAAATCACACGTGTGCTTAAGTCGAAATCCTTGGTGGTCATGTTGGATCATCATAATGCAAGCCAATCCAGTATTCCTTCGTTGATCACGAAATCTAAACGAGTCGTCGTTATCGATCATCATCGACGTAATCAAGACTTTACCTTTGATCCTATGATGGTGTATACCGAAACAGCAGCTTCATCGTGCTGTGAATTGATCACAGAACTGATTCCTTATCAACCTAAGCATTTTGAGTTGACCAAAGAAGAAGCAACCATGATCTTAACTGGAATCATGATCGATACGAATCGCTTTAGAAATAGAACAGGAAGTCGTACCTTTGAGGTCGCTTCGCTTTTAAAACAATACGGAGCTGATCCTTTAAAAGCTGATGAATTCTTAAAAGATGATTATGCGACTTTTGAGATCAAAGCTAAGCTCTACAACAACATCTCAATCAATTCTCATTCTATGGCGATTACTTCTTTACCTAACGAAACGATCTCTCGTTCAGTCATGTCTCAAACTGCAGATATGATGCTTGGGATAAAAGGGGTCGAAGCATCCTTCGTGGTTGCTATGGATGACAATGATCAGGTGGCAGTATCAGCCAGATCTAATGGAAATGTTAACGTCCATGTTATAATGGAAAAGATGAATGGCGGTGGCCACTATACAGCTGCCGGTCTACAAAGATCAAATACCACAGTCAATGAAGTCCTCGCTGAATTACAAGCGATACTTCAACACAATGTGGATGAGGAGGATAAAAACAATGAAAATCATTCTCTTGAGTGACGTAAAAAATGTCGGCAAGAAGGGCCAGATCTGTGAGGTCGCTGATGGATATGCACGTAATTTCTTAATTAGAAATAAGCTCGCTGTACCAGCTTCTTCTCAATCTCAAGCCATATTAGAAGAACAGAATCAAAAGAAACTCGACGATGAAACAAAAGCCATCGAAGAAGCCAATATCTTAAAAGAACAGTTATCTAAAGTAACCGTCGTTTTAAGTCTAAAGACAGGCGATAAAGGTCGTGTCTTTGGGAAGATCGCATCTAAACAGATCGCAGAAGAATTACTAAAACAACACAAACTCAGTATCGATAAACGTAAGATCCAAGAAAGCGATCCAATCAATGCCGTTGGGATGTATGTGCTTAAGATCGATCTTCATCGTACCGTTGTCGGTGAACTTAAGGTTCAAGTCAAAGGAGTTTAATTATGACCCTCAAACGTCAACTGCCCAGCAGTCTAGAAGCTGAACAAGCTTTACTGTCCAGTATGATGGTTTATCCTAGTGCTGTAAGTACTGTTATTGAATTGGGACTTAAAGCAGAGGATTTTTTCGCGGAAGCACATAAGCGTTTATTTCAAGTCATGATGTCTATGCAAGAAGAAGGCAAACCCATCGACTCTGTAAGTTTGATCTCAAGATGTAATGATCTTAAGGTGCTAACGGCAGTAGGCGGGGTCAATATGATCATGGAGCTTTCTGATACTTCCGTATCAGGCGCCAATACGAAGTACTATGTCGAATTGATCCAAAATAAAGCCTACTTAAGAAACTTGATCACCACTTCTCAGCTTATCGCTGAAGAAGGTTTTAATGCGGAAGCAGACATCGATGAAGTTATGGATAGAGCAGAGAAACAGATCTTAAACGTAACAAGAACGCGTCGTACGAGTGAATTTAGAGATGCGAAAGAAGTTGTAGGTCATGTTTTAGAAAACATCCAAAAGATGAGTGAACAGCATTCCAATATTACGGGGACCTCATCAGGTTATCGTCGATTGGATCGTATCACCAATGGTTTTCAAAAAGGAGACCTTATCTTATTAGCGGCTCGTCCTTCTATGGGTAAGACAGCTTTTGCGTTGAACGTGGCTTTAAATGCAGCCCAGATCACAGATAAGGCAGTCGCATTATTCTCTTTAGAAATGCCTGCTGAACAGTTGATCACACGTATGCTTTCGGTTAAATCACGTATCAATGGATCAGAACTAAGAACAGGTCAATTTAAATCCAATCAACAGTGGAATGCCTTAAACGAAGCTGCAGCTGATCTAAAAAACACCAAGATCTATATCGATGATTCACCTTCAATCAGAGTCGCAGAAATATTCTCTAAATGTAGAAAGCTTCAAGCTGAGCATCCTTTAAGCTTGATCGTCATCGACTATATCCAATTGATCTCAGGCAGTGGAAAAGGATCCTCAGACAATCGTCAACAAGAAGTATCTGAGATCTCACGTGCTTTAAAAGCTTTAGCCAGAGAGCTAGAGACCCCAGTTATGGCGCTGTCTCAATTGTCTCGTATGGTTGAACAAAGAGCAGGGAATAAACCTCAGTTATCAGATCTAAGAGAATCAGGATCTTTGGAACAAGATGCGGATATCGTACTTTTCCTATATCGTGAATCTTACTATAAACGTGAAGAAGAAGAAAAGACAACAGAAGTCACAGAAGTCTTGATCTCTAAACATCGTAATGGGGCAACAGGAAGCATCAATTTGGCTTTTGAACGTAACATCAATGCCTTTTATAACATCTCAGAATCTGCCCAAGGTCAAGGTGAATAGATGAAGAAAATCCTAACGATCTTGTTTGCGCTTGTCATGAGTTTCTTATTGATGATCGCAGCGGATACTTTTGGTTCAGGCCAAAGCCTAATCACAAAGATAAACATAAAAGAGACCAGTCTCGTTGAACAGCCAGTTATGGCAGTCGATGTTGAACCTCATATGATCAAGAAGGTTTACCATAAGAATCAACTGATTGGGGTTTTGACCAGTCAAGTCGATCTGGATGCTTTCTTACAGAGCGTATATGAAGAAACTTATCAAACAGATTTCCCTGATACAAAGCTAGGTCTAGGGGAAGACATTTTTATCACCAGTGAAGAAAGCTATATCTTTTATGAGAATGCGGATACGCAAATTTTCGACTATTTAAAAGAAAATACTTTATTTTCAGTTCAAGTCTATAAGATCAAATTCTCTAATGGAGCCATCATCTACGTCAAAAATACAAATGATTTTGAGACAGCTAAAGAACAGTTCCTTTTAAACTTCATTTCTTTAGATGCCTATGAGCTTTTGAAGATAAAACAAATGCCTGCTGAACTTACGACTTATGGGACAAGAGAAATCGGGATCAATGTCTTAGAAACAGCTGAATATTCAGCCGCAATGGCTTCTGTTTCTGAAATCTTAAAGACAAAAGCAGACATCATGTATTTCTTAAGTTATGGCTATACAGAAGCCTTAAAGACCTATACGGTCAAGACTTACGATACCTTAGAGTACATAGCCTATCTTTCTGGAATGACAGCCCAACAGCTTGTCAGTGTCAATAGTGAGATCCTTCAATCAGAAAATCAGATCTTGGTTCCTGGGACCGTTTTAAATGTAAGTTATTTTGATTCTCCATTAAGCGTTGTGGTTACCAAAGAACGTTTCGCAAAAGAAATCGTTTATCCTGAAACCACTCTATACGTAAAAGATGCGTCGATAAGAGAAGGTCTTTCTGTCATCAAGACCCATGATAAAGTAGGGTATAAGAATGTTAAGTATGTGGAAAAATATGTCAATGGGATCTTGATCGATAGCAAAGAGAGCTCTTCTGTCATCACCAAGCAACCTATTCGAGAAGTCGTCTTAGTAGGCACGAAGATCATTCCTCATATTGGATCTGGTACTTTACGTTGGCCTATAGGTTATCCTCGTTATTTGACCTGTCATTTCCATTGTTATTACCTCAATGGACTATGGCATCAAGGTCTAGATATGAAATACACCACAACCAACGCAGGCGCCATTTATGCAGCAGACCGTGGCCGTGTCATGGAAGTTGGATACAATATTTACTCTGGATATTACGTAAAGATCAATCATAATAATGGGATGATTACTTATTATGCCCATATGCGTTCAAGAAGCTGGGTGGTAGAAGGCATCGTCGTTAATAAAGGGGAAGTTATAGGAACCATAGGTGAGACCGGAAGCGCACAAGGAGCTCACTTACACTTTGGGGTCATGGTCAATGGGGTTTGGATGAACCCATGTAGATATTTATATTGCTGATGAAATACACTATTTTATGTAGTGGTTCTAGAGGCAACAGTACACTCATCGAAACCAAAACAACGAAAATTCTTTTAGATTGTGGTCATACAAAAAAGTATTTGACACAATCTCTCCATAATTGTGGCGTAAACTATCATCAGATTGATGCAGTTGTGATTACCCATAACCACATCGATCATGTAAGTCAGTTGAAACTGTTTAAAACTCAACCTGTTTATGGACCTCATCGATTAAGAGATCGAGAGGATACGATGATCTTGGTGCCTTATCAGTGGATCACCATTGGTGATCTAGAGATCCTGCCTTTACCTTTGTCTCATGACGCTGAAGAGACCTTCGGTTATGTCGTTAGACATCATGAAACATCTTTGGTGTATATTACGGATACAGGATATCTAAAAGAAACGGATTTCATTTACTTAAGCAATGCAGATTATTATATCTTTGAAAGCAATCACGATGTGGAGTTACTGATGCAGACACAACGACCTTATCCTGTTAAATCTAGGATCTTATCGGATAGTGGTCACCTCAGTAATGAAGACAGTGCTGCTTATCTAGCCCAATTGGTTGGTCTTAAAACGAAGTCTATCCATTTGGCTCATTTATCCAGTGAAGCCAATACAGAAAGACATGCCTTACAGACCTTAGTCGAAACCTTTGAAGCCCATCAGATCAAGCTTAATCCAGAACTAAGCTTGGATTGTGCGAAACAGAATGAATCTGTCTCAGGAGGAACCCTATGAAGAAATATGCGACCTTGATTATCGGTGTCTTACTGATTTGGAACACAGTACTTACTTTTGAGTATGTTGGAGTTAAAAATCTTCTAGATACCTTAGAACTAACGGGTGAAGTTAAGATCATACGTGAAGTCGATACTGAATTTACGACGAATTTTACGAAAGTCGTCGCTGATAACCTCGCTAAAGTCGTAGGGGTATCCAATTACTATCAAACAGAGCTTGTATCTACAGGTAGTGGTGCCATCTATCAGTTTCAAGATGGCAACGTTTACATCATCACCAACAATCATGTCATCGATGGGGCAACCAAAGTAACTGTGACTTTCGTTAACGGAGAAGAACTGGATGCCATCGTCGTAGGATCTGATAAATTTACCGACTTGGCTCTATTGAAAGTTCCAGTCGATTTTACGATAGAACCAGAAAATGTATTTAATATAGGAGACTCATCATTGACTAAAGTAGGAGAAACTGTCTTAGCGATAGGGAGTCCTTTAGGTTTTGATTTCTCAGGATCAGTTACTATGGGCATCATCTCAGGAACAGATCGAATCGTTCCCGTCGATATCGATGGGGATGGCGTCGATGATTGGGATTCCATCGTTCTACAAACAGATGCAGCGATCAATCCAGGCAACTCTGGAGGACCGCTTATCAATATGGCAGGAGAACTCATTGGGATCACCTCGATGAAGATCGCAGATAGTAGTGTTGAAGGGATGGGATTTGCGATCCCTATCAACGAGATCGTTCCAATCATTGAACAGTTAATGGCCAATGGAAAAGTCATACGACCTTTATTGGGTGTTTCTGGAGTTAGTATCGATACAATGCCTTCCGCTCAAAAAAGCTTCTATGGGATCCAATTGGATCTTAAAAAAGGGATTATGATCACAGGGGTTCAAGCAGGATCACCAGCATCCAAAGCAGGACTCAAAGCGAAAGATGTGATTACGATTTTTGATGGGATCACAGTGACTTCCTTTAAACAATTCAGAAGATTACTCTATGGGAAAGCCGTTGGAGATACTGTAGAAATAACTTACGTTAGAGGCACAACCACATATACCACAAGTGCCAAGCTTGAATGATCAAACTGATCTGTGTTGGGAAACTCAAAGAAAAAGCACTTGTTAGTCTTGTTGAGGATTATTCTCAACGAGTACAGCCCTTTCATAAACTTACCCTCATTGAGCTTCCTGATGAACCTAATACAGAAAGTGAATCACTGAATCTAAAAGCCATCGATAAAGAATCCAAAGCGATCTTATCGAATATTGGTTTAGAGGATGGGGTAATCTTATTGGATCTAAAAGGTAAGTTGATCAGTTCAGAGAAGCTTTCTTTAGTGATCCAAACCAATTTTAATCGATCAGTAAAGAATGTAGTCTTTGTGATTGGTGGTTCTTTAGGGGTCAACGATGACCTTAGAGATAGAGCTGACACAATATGGAAGCTCTCAGACAATACCTTCCCTCATGGGCTCGTAAGAGTCCTTGTCTTAGAACAGATCTATCGAAGCTTTAAGATCTTATCTAATCAGACTTATCATAAATGACGCAAAGCGTCATTTTTATTTTATAATGAGACTATGATCAGAGAAATCACAGCTCATGTGTATGAAAGAAGAGTCCATCCTGAAGGAGTAGACTGGTTTATCAATACCTTTTTGATTTGTCTAGATGAAGCCAATGTCTATATCGATAGTGGCTTAGGTTCAAAAGCCATAACTGATTTTATGCCTTATTGTGATCCTAAGAAGCCCAATATCTTGATCTATACGCATGCTCATTTTGATCATGTGTGGGGTTCAAAAGGCGCTTCATTCTCAAAAATCATCGCGTGTGAACCTTTTAATACCTTATTAGAAGAAGATTTTGATCGATCTTATGCTTACTTCAAAGAAATCCAAGAAGGAGAAGTAGGTTGTGTCTATGCGGATACCTTGATCGATTTTAAAACTCAAATAGGTCCTTTGGTGCTTTATCCTGCACCTGGTCATACACAAGATGGACTCATGGTTCATTATCCCAAAGAAGGACTCTTGTTTATGGGAGACAATTGTGCTGATCATGGGAAAGGAATAATCCCAGAGTTAGAAGATCTTGATGCCTATAAAAAAACAATAGACCTCGCCTTAAGTTTAGAGTCAAAAACCTTGTTGGGGAGCCATTGTGATGAACTTAGCTCAAAGGCTTTAGAATCCATCATGAAATCGCTTACATCACTACATAGTGTTTAAAGTTTACTGTTGTAAAGCAAAGCATAATAAGATACAATAAAGCCAAGAGCAGGAGGAATTACGTTATGAAACAAATTACAGTGTTGGTTGTCGATCCAGTTGGATTGCATGCTCGTCCAGCCACCGTGGCTGTGAGCGCTGCGAGCCGCTTTAAATGTGACGTTAAGGTTGCCTTTAAAGGTCGTTCCGTGAATATGAAATCCATTATGGGCGTTATGTCATTAGGCATCCCAACCCAATCAGAAGTTACGATTTCATGTGAAGGCGATGACGAACAAGACGCGATCAAAACCATCGAAGACGTTCTCAGAACCCAAAAGGTCATTAAGTAAAAACTGAAACATAAAACAGAAGATGATCTCATCTTCTTTTTATTATGAGGCGCTATGAACAACAAAATCAACCATTGGAAGAATTTTAAGGCTCTCGATCCTACATTAAAAGTTCTTTTAGAGAAAGCATCTGATGCAGAACTTCAAGATGCTTTTTATACGGACCTAGAGTTTGGGACGGCTGGAATGCGTGGTCTATTAGGCGTAGGTCCTAATCGACTCAACATCTATACCATACGTAAAGCGAATCTTGCTTTCGCAAGATATCTTCTTCAATACCCTTTAGCTCAATTAAGAGGTGTTGCGATCGCTTATGATAATCGACACATGTCTAAAGAATTCGCACTAGAATCAGCGAAAGTTTTAGCCATGCATGGGATAAAGTCTTATGTTTTCTCCTCTTTAAGACCTACGCCCGAGCTTTCATATGCGGTAAGATACCTTAACTGTGAAGGGGGTATCGTAGTCACTGCCTCGCATAATCCTAAAGAATACAATGGCTATAAGATCTATGATGATAAGGGCTGTCAATTGGTACCTCATCTGATCGAACAAGTCATCAAAGAAATCAAAGCCATCGACGATGAATTATCCATCGTCGTAGAACTCAGTTCTAAACAACAAAAATTGATCCACATCATCGATAAAGAAGTCGATGAGCCTTATTTAGAGGCTGTATTAGGATGTCAACTCAGACCCAACCAAGATAAATCCAAGGTCAGTTTGGTTTTCACCCCTCAACATGGGACCGCTAATATCTTAGTCAGAGAAAGCTTAGCCAAAGCAGGATACTATGTGATCCCGCTTTTAAGCCAATGTGATCCTGATCCTGACTTCTCCAATACGAAATCTCCTAATCCAGAAGAAAAGATTGCTTATGAAGGTGCCATCGAATTGGCCAAAAAAGTCAAAGCGGATGGGGTCTTAAGTACTGATCCAGATGCGGATCGTTTAGGAGTCGCAGTCCTTCATCAAGGAGAATACATCCTATTGACAGGTAATCAAACAGGATCCATCTTAATTGATTATCTTTTCTCCTCAAGAAGAGAAATTGGTAATATGCCTGATCACCCAGTGATGTTTAATACCGTGGTGACTTCTGATCTAGGTCAAAAGGTCGCATCGTTCTATGGGGTAGAAACAGAAAAGACTTTAACAGGCTTTAAGTTTATAGGCGATAAGATTGCTCAATATGAAGTCAATCATTTAAAGAACTTCGTTTTCGGCTATGAAGAATCTTATGGATATCTCTTTGAACCTTTCGTAAGAGACAAAGATGCGATACAAGCGTGCTTACTCTTGGCGGAAGCCATAACCTATCATAAAAATCATGGGAAGACCTTAGTCGATGTCTTAAATGGGCTCTATGAGAAGTTTGGGACCCATCATGAAGACCAAGTATCCTTAACGCTAAAAGGTGAAGATGGAGCGGCACGTATCAAAACGATCCTTAATCACTTTAGAACTGAAAAGATCCATGATTTCGCAGGCTATAAGATCATCGCTAAAGAAGACTATTTCACATCTAAGAGAGAAGAAAATGGGCAGAGCTCTGTCTTAGACTTCCCTCAATCTGACGTCATCAAGTATTTCCTAGAAGATGGTTCATGGGTAGCCATACGACCATCAGGTACTGAACCTAAGTGTAAATTCTATTTCTGTATCGTAGCGAAAGATCAAGTCTCGGTTCAATCTAAATTTAAAGCCATTAAAGAAGATTTGCAGAAGCATTATCAATAAAGGAGAAGCTCATGCGTCAAGAGATCATCAAACAGTTTCATGAAGGTCATTGTCTTGATGCCCACAAGGTTTATGGGGCACATTTAGAAAAGGAGAAAGACCAATCAGGCGTTCGTTTTAGTGTCTATGCACCTGAAGCACAACGCATACTTGTATCTGGATCTTTCAACAATTGGGAAGGCATAGATCTTCATCGTGATCACGATGGATCTTGGTCAATCTTTATTCCTGGAGTTACAGAATGGAGCTTGTATAAATACAAGATTCAAAAGAAAGATGGATTCTGGATCGAAAAGAGTGACCCTTATGCTTTTGCGTGTGAAGTTAGACCTAAGGTAGGTAATCTCGTTGTCGATCTTGGCGGTTTCAATTGGAACGATAAGACATGGATCTCTAAACGACGCAAACATTTTAATGAACCATTAAACATCTATGAACTTCATCTAGGCAGTTGGATGAAGCGAGATGGTTTATTTTGGATGAACTATGAAGAACTGGTTCATCATCTTATCCCTTACATCAAAGACATGGGTTATACCCACATTGAACTGATGCCTCTTATTGAGCATCCTTTTGATGGTAGTTGGGGCTATCAAGCCCATGGTTATTTCTCATTGACTTCACGTTATGGGACACCTAAACAATTCATGCATTTGATCAATCAATGTCACATCAATAATATCGGGGTCATATTAGATTTCGTCCCTGTTCATTTCGTAAAAGATGATTTCGGTTTAAGATACTTTGATGGATCAGCCCTTTATGAATATCAAAATGAAAAAGATGCGAACAGTCAATGGGATACACAGAACTTCGATCTATGGAAAGAAGAAGTAAGATCCTTCTTGATGTCTTCTGCTTCGTTTTGGATGGAGACCTATCATATCGATGGTTTACGTGTTGATGCGGTAAGTAACCTCATCTATTGGCACGGCAATAAACAAAACGGATCCAATGATGGCGCTGTGGCTTTTATTCGTCGATTGAACTATTACCTCAATGTACGCTA
>CAIXIN010000261.1 GCA_903919545.1 uncultured bacterium
AGGTACTTGTGTGCCACTTACTAAAGCTGGATACCAACCTTGACTTTCTAGCGATCTTAAACCTTCTATGATTTCAGGATGATCTTGATCGATTTCTCTTTGGATATCTCCTATATAGGATTCTCTAACCAAGAGATCCACATAATAAGCTTCATCTGGTTGATGGTCTATCGTTATCTTAAGGACAGGTTTTGGACCCATATCTGCATGAACCATACTTGTAGATCCAAGTAAAAAGAATACAAACCCAAACAGTATCATTATCTTTTTCATAGAGGCCCCTTTCACTCATTATAAAACCAGTCTCTTTAAGATTCAATCAAAAGCGATATCCCATTCTACACCATATTCATCGATCACATATCCTAGATAAGAACCCCATGAGGTCAATTCTAAAGGACGTTTGATGGTTCCGTTTCTACTTAATCCATCAAATACTTTTTGAGCCTGTGCTAAAGTATCTGCTTCATAATTCATATGAAGATTTTGAACCAAAGGATCAAATTCTTTTTCAAGATCACTCATATAGATGAAGTAATCTCCGATCTGTAATTCCGCATGCATGACTTTTCCCATCATCTTTTCACTGGGGCAATTCTTCTCATCTATTCTCCATAATAAGATTTCTTTTCCATCGAAGATCTCATTGTATCGATGAAATGCTTCTTCACAATTCCCATTAAACTGAATACTTGTCGCTAATTTCATATGTTCCTCTTTATCTTTTTTAATCACTTTTTTCTATTTTATCATAGACGCTACGAATTACCTTAATAGAGCACTTCATTTTTCCTTTGAAAATTTAGGTTGCCTGTCATATAATGTTTCTAACAGGAGCACTTATGAAACATCATTATCTGAAACCGAAGCTTTTTGCTTTAGTCTTGCTACTCATTTCATTAGGAATGATTTTTGGGGGATTCTTTATGGAAAGCGAAACCTACGACATGAATTATTTTGGGATGGCTTTCATTGGAATCTTCTTACTGATCATGTCATTGGTTACTTATTTTGTCTATAATAATCTTCAACACAAATTGAATGATCTATTGGATGCCCCGCCTTTATTGGCTTTCTTATTAAGTGAAGAAGAAGCCAATTTGGCTAAAGAAGAAAACAATAAAGCCCTTAAGAGTTACAATTTTAGAATCTGGCTTACGATTGTTGGATTCTGTGTATTATTCGCCATCTTAGGACCACTCTTCGTTGAACAATGGGATCTTTGGATCATGATCTGTGCAGCGATCGCTGTCTTCTTTACCTTTGTCTTTTTCTTGGCGACTTATGTGCGTACACGTAAATTTAAAACCACAGATCGTAATGTCATCCTCAACGTAAAAGGTGTCTATTTTATGGGCTCCTATTATACTTTTGGGATGTTGGGTGTATGGTTGACTGAGGCAGAATATGATCCTCAAACCAATCTATTAAGACTTGTGGTTACTGCAGCAACCACGGCAGGTCCTTCTGAATCGATCGTTATCATTCCTATCCCCTTAGAACATAGAGATAAGATCGAAGCGATTCTTACTGAACTACCGACAGCGACTTTATAAAACAGAACCCAACTTAAGTTGGGTTTTCTTATCTTACGAACCAATTATGATCAAGTTGAGGATTAAAGAGATAAACGAAGATCCCTAAAGCAATATAAGCGCCAGAGATGACTTCCCAAACAAAGTTACCATAAGCGATCACTATGAATGTCGCACCTATACCACCAATAAAGAACACAAGGATAGAGGCAGTATACCACCCTACTTTCCATAGTTCATGATCATTACCTTTTAAAAATGCTCCTAAACTAAAAGCCGCATCGGTTAGATAACCTGTCATATGGGCGGTTCTTACTATAACGCCTCTTACCTTAAAGTAAGTTCCATTTTGTAGACCCATCCCAAAGGCTATGGCTAAGAGGATGACTTCTTGAGAAGCAAAGAATTTCAAACAGATATGGATGCTTAATCCTAAGACAATAGGCAATAATGTATATAGTACTCTTAAGTGTTTCGTTCTGTGATAAAACAAGAAACCAGCAATAACTGAACCTAAAGAAAATAAACCAAGATAAGAGATCAAGATCCCAAACATCCCAAAGTTTCCACTCGCTAAAGCTATCGCTGCTTTACTGATGTTTCCAGTATGGTGCGTAATTGTAGTTTCATACAGCATGATTGCTGAGATATTGGTCGCACCGCCTAAAAAGGTTAGGCTGCTGATCCATATTAAGGTAAATACTCTATGTCGTGTGAGTTCCATACAATGCCTCCTCATTCACTTAAGAAATTCGATCTTTTAAGTGGTCTTATGGTGCGAATTAACTCACTCATTATACACTTAGTGTTCACTTGAATAAATGAATTCATAAACTCGATTAAGGTTTTATTCAATATTTTTTCAAATCTTATAGACCATTAGTGTAGAATAAACCTAGTTTTATACACAAAGGAGAAAGAAATGAGCTTCATTCAAATGAAAAAAACCTTAAAATTAGCTGTCTTATCTCTTTTGGTTGGCTTACTTATGGGTACAGCTTCTTCGATTTTTCTTTCTTTATTACATAGTGTCACTTCCATTCGAGAAAGTTATCCTTACCTTCTCTTAGGCTTACCGATTGTGGGTCTACTTACGGTTATGGTCTATCAACGATATGGGAAAGGATCTCATAAAGGAAACAATCTCATTATAGATAGTATCCATGAAGAAGCACCAGTTCCTTTTAGAATGGCCTTTCTTACTTTTATATTTACGATTTTGACACATCTTTTTGGTGGATCTGTAGGGAGAGAAGGCACAGGTGTTCAAATCGGTGGAACGCTCTCTTATCAAATTTCGAGATTCTTCAAACTCGATAAAAACGAGTCTCGACTTTTACTTATGGCAGGCATCAGTGCTGGATTTGGGTCGGTTTTTGGAACACCTTTATCGGGAGCACTCTTTGGAATGGAAGTTGCCTTTATCGGAAAGATATCGATTGAAGCCATCATTCCTTGTTTAATCGCATCCTTTAGTGCCAATGCTTTATGCTTGTTATTAGGCATCACCCATACTCAATATCATATTCTAGAAATACCTCAATGGACTTGGATCTTACTTATGGTCATCATTCTATCTTCAGTTCTTTTTGGTTGGGTAGGAAGATTATTTTCTATCTCTATCCATGAGACTAAAAAGATCTTGCTTAAACTTTTACCTCAACCATTATGTCGTGTTTTTATTGGGATAAGTTTGGTGGTGGTGCTTATGTTTAGTTTAGATGCGACTCGTTTTGGAGGATTGAGTATTTGGTTGATCCAAGCTGGTTTTGATGGGAAAGTAGCACTTTTTGATCCATTCATGAAGTTTATATTTACGGTACTTAGTTTAGGATCAGGACTTCAAGGAGGAGAAGTTACACCTCTTTTTGGAATAGGATCTTCTTTAGGTGGCTTGATAGGACAGCTTACTTCGATATCCCCTTCTTTATTGGCCGCTTTAGGTCTACTCGCAGTTTTTGGGAGTGCAGCCAATACACCGATCAGTACGATCGTGCTAGGTTTAGAATTGTTTGGGATAAATGCCTTACCTTTCTATGTGATCGCGATCTTTATCAGCTATTATGCTTCTGGTCATCATGGGATCTATTCATCCCAGATCATTCATCGTAGTAAACGTCCAACCTTAGCTCATCATAAAGGAAAAACAATAGGGTCCTTGAGAAAGTAATATAGATATCGAATATAATCTTTCATTTTCAGTCAAGCTATTGGTTTTATGAATCAATAAAGACTACAATTTATTTAGAATAAATCAAGTTTATAAGGGGAACAAATGAAGAAAATACTAAAAAGAATTGGTTTAGGATTCTTATCGCTTATTGTCTTATTAGGAGCTGGATTCTATGTATATACCTTAGATTACTCAAAAGCTCAGGATGTTGCGCTGGCAGCTTATGCCCAGTCTACCCAACAGAGTTCCTCTATACACGCGTTTCTAAGTGAAGGATCTACAGTTGGGATCATTTTCTATCCAGGTGGAAAAGTAGAAGACAAGGCATACTCTAAATTGTGTCTAGAATTAAGTGAACAAGGCATCTCCGTTTTCTTAGTGAAGATGCCCTTTAACTTAGCTGTGTTTGACATCGATGCGGCCAATCGCGTTAGAAAGGCCAATCCTCAGATCACCAGTTGGTTTATGGCTGGTCATTCTTTAGGAGGCGCTATGGCTTTTTCTCACTTTGATGCTCATCCTGATGAGTATGAGGGCATCATCTTATTGGCGGCTTATCCTCTCGAAAAAACAGATCGACCTGTCTTGATTCTAAAAGGAAGCAATGATACTGTACTTGATGCATCTAAATTAGAAGGCTTTGATTATATCTCTATTCAGGGTGGAAATCACGCTCAATTTGGGAATTATGGGCTTCAAAAGGGAGATGGAACAGCAACGATCACCCCCTATGAACAACGTGTTTTTACGATAGAAGCCATTAGATCATTTATTATAAATACACTTAATCCTTAATATTTTCATAAAAGTGAAACCTATCTATGCTAAATTTGAGATGATAAGATATATCTCGCACACTAACTTGAACAATATCAGTTATGTTTATTTCACAGTGGTATAATGAATTTAGGGTAATTTATGAGAAATAAATCGGGCATGACATTTCTAGAAGTTTTAATTGCCTTATTCCTATTTACTTTAATGGTAAGTGCTGTTTTCCCTGTGTTTCTAACGACACGTAAAATAGGACTTATCAATCGTGAATTTACTGAAGCTCGACAAAAGGCTCAAACACAAATCGAGTGGATCTATGATCAATCTAAAAACCTCAATTACCCTGATACTTTATATCAACTGGTAAGTATTGAATCCTTTACCTGTAGTGGTTTTTCTTGGACCATCGACGCCATTACATTAGAGATCATTTATAATACCCCAAGTAGTGTTGTAACCTGTACAAAAACGATCACTCCTTATCAAACTGTATTGGTATTTACTCGAGATGAAACCATCTTAACCGAAGATTTTATTGAGATCACCATCACCATCAACGATGTATCCCCATCTTCCCCATTGAAACTCTATGAGACCCTCTATGCGACCGGCTTCCTTGAATAAACAAAATCCAAAGTCAGGTTTTACCTTGCTTGAATTGATCATAGCGATGGCTGTCTTTTCACTCATCGGTGGCGTACTTGTGATGATCTTTGTCACCAGTGTCCAATATTTTTCAAATGAGAAGTCTCAGATCTTTAATCAGTATAGAATAACACAACTCTCAGATGCCTTCGAAGTAGATGCGCGTCGATCAACTCAAGCCAATATCGTATCTGGATGTTTGGTATTTACGATCAGCTCTGGTAATTCTACTTATTGCCTTAATACGAGCACACATAGTTTAACGAGAAATAATTTTGAGATATCAGATAGTATTCAAACCATGACGACCACACTCAGCTCAAATAGATTAGACTTGACGGTAATCACAATCCCAGATCAACGAGGTATAACCAACACCATCCATCTGACATACTATCTAAGGGAAGGAAACTATTGATGAACAAAATCTTAAATCAGAAAAAAGGCATCGCTTTAATGACTGTCTTATTGACCTTTTTAAGTTTGTTCATTCTTTTATCTGCCATTGTGTATTTGTCGATTCAAAATACAGACAATACTAAATTAACCAGTGACTATTCTAAAGCTTACTATATAGCGGAATCTTCGTTGAATAAACGTATGGCAGAAGTCAATTCACTTTTTACAACCTTAGCGAATTCTAATCCTAATTCTGCAGATCTTTTTACTTTACTAGAAAATGAGATTGCCTTATTACCAACGGATCTTTCCTATGATCAAACCACCGATGATGATTCCGCGGTTTTAAGCATCATCGCCTCAGATGGATCAGAAGATTATCCAAGCTATATGTTTTATACGATCACCGCAACAGGTACAGTCAATGGGACTTCACGCACTTTATCCAAAGAAGTGGGTTTCGCCTATAGTCAAGGTGGACCTGGACTTATTATCGGTAAAGCCATCCTTACCCAAAGAGGTATGATTATAGGTAGTCAGAACTCTACCGTTGTAGGACCTATCGCAAGTAATCTATTAGACAATACAGAGATCGATCTAAAATCCACTCAGACTCTCATCCCAATGGCTTTTGTGCCAATTGGAAAAACATCTTATGTGAAAACTGCGAGCCGTATCGGTAATCGAATCACTGAAGTCGATATGCCTTTTATCTTCCCTATCATCAATTACCCAGTTATTCCTACTGCTTCCCCAACGATGGTTCCTAGCTATACTTTCGTTAACAGTAAAGCTACCATCAATGTTTTTGGTTATTCTTACTTAGAAAACATGGTCGTCGCTCAAGGTGAAACTTTAGTCATTAACCTAGGCTCAAGAGGAACTGCTTCGACAAGAAAGATGCTGAGAGTTAAAAACATCAATGTATCAGGAAATATACGCGTTATAGGCACAGGAAGACTCTTATTGGTGTTTGAATATGGAAAAGGTACCTTAACCATGGGATCTAAATTCAATGTCTGTGGAGACGTTGTGGGATCTTGTCAAGCTGCTGATCCTGATTATACTAAGTTCCTATTTTATCTCAAGACACCTTATGTAACCAAAGGTGATCTCGGTAATTATCCTAAATTAGTTTTCTCTAATCTACAATTATTCTACGGTTCTTTATTGGCCGAATATGTCGATGTAGAAGTCAAAAGCAGTAACTTTAAGGGACATATCGTAAGCAGTGGAAATGAAGTCAATTTCTCAGCCAATGCTTATATAAAACGGGCTTTGTTCTATGCACCTTTCGCAACCCTTAAAATCGACTCTAATGCGGTATTATCAGGATCTCTCATCAGTAATTATTTCGAAATCGCCAATCCTCAAACCATCGTTACCTATCTTGAAGTCGATAAAGAAACCTTCCCTTTCTCTATAGACTTCCCTACCACAACGACTACAGAATATGAGCCTGGAAGTACCGACATCATCGAAGGACCCATCGTGGAAAACTAAACATGAAATTCTATAAAGTAACCGCCATCAATAGCGCAGGGGCAAAGAAAACTGAAATCATTGCCTTAGACAACATCGAAGAAATCTATGAGACTTTAAAAGAAAGATCTTTGTTTTTAGTCGAGTATAAACAAGTCGCAAAATCAGGCAAAAATAAAATCAAGACAAAAGAATTGATTATTTTTACCCGTCAACTTAGTGCGATGATCGACGCAGGTGTGTCTATTCTTAAGAGTATCACGATCATTCAAAACAGCACAAAAGATCTTAAAGTAAAGAAACTCTATAGTAACCTTACTCAAGAGATCCAAAAAGGAAATTCCTTATCTGTAGCGATGCGTAAACAAGGTGGATCTTTCCCTGATATCTTGATTAATATGGTGGTTGCGGGTGAAATCGGTGGTACCTTAGAGCGTTCACTTTTACTAATGTCTGCTCATTTTGAGAAAGAACAGAAACTAAAAAATAAAATCAAAGGGGCTTCTACTTACCCTATCATCTTAGCCATCATCGCAACCGCAGTTGTCATCCTCTTGATGACCTTTGTCTTGCCTACCTTAACCCAGATGTTTGATCCAGGAACACTACCTCCTTTGACTTCTTTCGTTATGGGGATAAGTCATTTCTTAACGAACTATTGGTTTATCTATATCCCAGCGCTCATCATTATGGTGTTTGGATCAGCTGCCCTATTAAGACTTCCGCCTGTTCGTTTAAAATACGATCAGTTTATCTTAAGAATGCCTGTTATAGGGCCTCTTAATCAAACCATCTACTCTGCACGTTGTGCACGTTCTTTTGCGTCATTATACCTAAGCGGGATACAAACCATTCCTATGATCCAATCTACTGCTCAGATCTTAGGCAACACTTATATCGAAGGTCTCTTCGATGAGGTGGTCCTAAGAGTTTCTCATGGGGAAGTCATCTCACAAGCTCTTGAAGATATGGGCGTCTTTGACCCTATGTTGTGTTCTATGGTCAACGTAGGAGAAGAAACTGGGGCCTTAGGTGATATCTTGATCAGAACTGCAGATTACTTCGATGAAGAAGCAGATACCGCACTAACGAAGATGGTGGCCCTTGTAGAACCAATCATGTTGGTGGTTATGGGAGTTGTCATTGGAGTCATCGTTGTATCAGTAATCCAGCCTATGTTTGGAATCTATGATCAGATCGGATAAAAAAGAGGTAACCCACTATGCTCATTATCGAAATTAGAGACAATGCCCTAAGTTTAATTCGCGTTGAATCGCGAATCAATGCCTATACATTTAAAGAATCTAAGATCATCGAATTTGGTGAATCTTGGAAGAGCTTTATAAGTCGTCCTGACCAAGCTTTAACCTTAACCCAAACGATCCATTCTTTTCAAGAAGATAAAGTACTTCTCTGTTTAAATACCTCCAGTGTTATTTATCGAGATATGGTCGTACCTAAAGCCAGTCCTAGATATTTAGATTCTATGATCCGTCATGAGTTAAAAAACGCACTTAATCTAAGCAATGAATATCTAATGGATTATGCGATCTTAGGCGATACCATCAAGGAAGATAAAAAGATGCATAAGATCTTGGTTTCTGCAGTTTTAGCAAGTACCATCAGTGAAATCGTAGAATTTTTAGAAAAGATAAATCTTAAGATCCTATCCATCGACGTCTCTTTAAATACTCTACAGAAATATATCGATATCACAAAACTACTCAACAAAGATACAAATACCTTAGTTGCGGATATTGGAACATCAAGCATTCGCCAATATTTATTTGAACGAGGTAAATACTCTTACTACAGAACCACAAAGATCGCAGCTTTAAGCGATGTCGATGAGAACCTTAGTATTCAAACCAGTGTCGATAATATAGAAAAGATGATTCAGTTTTCCTTATCCCTAGGTCAAAATTCAGCCATTGATCAGATCATTTTATTTGGGTCTTATTCAAAGATCGAAAGCTTAAAAGAACAACTCAGCGAACAACTCAGTTTAGATACAAGCATCTTAAGTGCTCCAAGTTTATTGACCAATCCAAAAAACTTTGAGTTTAAAACAGACTTAGTCTATGGATTAGGAGCCATATTCTCAAGAAGACATCGACGTAAGAAAGACATTAATTTGATCAATGCCTATAATGCTTTCTACTCTAGAAGTAGCAATACGATCAATTTTGATGCGATCTATAATTCCTTGGCTTTTGGTTTAGGCTATGCCGCACTTTTCGCAGTCATCATCGCCACGATCCAAACCAACATCGTCAACTCAAACATCAAGAAGATCAATACTTATCTCACTCGCCCTGATATCATTTCAGCATTGGCAAACATCGCTCAATTGAAATCGAACATTAGCTCACTAAACGAAATCACCAATGAACTTGATAGTATCCAGAAAGTACTCGATAGTATTCCTCGCTATACCAATCTCAAGATCATTGATCTATTAACGGTCAAACCCACTACCATAGACCTCACCAGGATCGGTTTCGAAAACAACATCATCACTTTATCGATATCTACCTCAGACCCAAGTCTTATTCATGAATATGTCTTGGCTCTAAGTGATGTTTCTTCCTTTAGTCAAGTATCCTATACCAGTTATCAATATGACTCTAATTTAAAAGCTTATACTTCAGACATCAATTTAACTTTGAATGGAGAAGAATCCAATGAAAATAACTAAAAAAGACATCATGTATCTTAAATGGTTGGGCTTATTTATTGGGCTCTATGTATTTTGGACCTTCATTTGGATTCCTATGAGTACCAATCTCACCAATAAACAAAATGAACTTCAAGTCTTAGAAACACAGTACTTGCTTGCTCAACAAACAATTCCTACATTAGATATCGTTATAGCTCAAGAAAGCGAAACCAAAGCCTTAGCTGCGCTTAAGTTCGATCAGTTTTTCGATGTATTGACACCTGCTCAAACAGAAGCCTATTTGATTCCTTTACTTAAACAACACCAAGGTAAGATCACTTATTTCCAAGTCGCAGATGCTATCGTCGTTATTCCACAAACCACTTTAAAACTCAATGAACAATTGACCTATAAGATCAAAGAATTGGTAGACATCTATAATCATATTACGATGCCTACAGGTGAGTTACCTCTTACCGAATCTCAATTGTTGAAGACACAGATCACCTATATTATTGATGTCTCATTTGAAAATTATACTGCGCTTTTAGAGACCATCGATCAATTGGATGTTTCTATCTTGCTTTCTTCTTCACTCTATGATGTGAATGATAAAACAGCTGAGTTGGTTTTTGATATCTATTCTATTGAAAAAATCAAGTTCACAGAGTGATCTAATACGGTTTATGAACGTCTAGAGCCTATTTAAGATAAAGTTGTTGTAAACTAATATAAGTGGGAAAAATTAGACATAGACACAGGAGTCACCTATGAAGCATGTATCGCTTGAAGAAATGCTTGTGAATGATAAGATCATCACTCAGGCTCAACTTGAAGAAGTTAATCTCATCCAAAAAGAAACCGGCCAGGCGACTTTTTACATCATCCTAGATCATCAATTCGCTAAGGAAAAAGATGTATTAAGAGTCCTCGCTAAGAGTCTTAAAATGGATTTCGTTGATAATTTAACCAATAACACTAACCCTGAGGCCATTAGAGCTTTCCCTCAAAACCTAGCCCTTAAATATAAAATGTGTCCTTTAAGGGTGTCAGAAGGAACTTTAACTTTAGCCACAAGCAATCCATTCAATATCTCAGCTATTGAAGATCTTAGTATGATCATTGGTTTATCGATCAAGACTGTTTTGTCTACTCGAATGGAGATCGATTCTGCCATAGATCGTTTGTATTCTAAAAGAACTGAAAAGAATGAATTTGGGGAAGATCTCATCAACGAAAGCGACGAACTAGAAAACGAAGCCACTGTAGAAACATCTTCCGTCGTTAGAATGGTCAATAATCTCATCATCGATGCCTATAAAGTCAATGCGTCTGATATCCATATCGAACCTGAAGCAGACTATACACGAGTACGATTTAGAGTCGATGGGGATCTCACTACGCATGTGGATTTCGATAAAGACAAACATTCATTGATTTCTACCCGTATCAAGATCTTATCTGGACTCAATATCGCAGAGAAACGTTTGCCTCAAGATGGAAGTTTCCAATTCAATCACGATTTTAAGAAAATAGACATTCGTGTATCTACTTTACCTACCCCTTATGGGGAAAACATCGTCATGCGTTTATTGGGTGCTGATCAAAACATCGAATATTCTTTGACTGGATTAGGCATCTCACCTTCTACCTTAGCCACCATCGAGAAAGCCATCTTGGTTCCTCATGGGATCATCTTGGTGACTGGTCCTACTGGGAGTGGAAAAACAACCACCTTATACTCAATCTTAGCTCGATTGGCTGTCCCCACCAAAGCCATCAAGACCGTTGAAGATCCTATTGAACGTAAATTCGAAGGCATCACACAGGTCCAAGTCAATCAAAAAGCTGGTTTGACTTTCGCCGCAGGTTTACGCTCTATCTTACGTCAAGATCCAGACATCATCATGATTGGGGAAATAAGAGATACTGAAACCGCTGAGATCGCGATTCGTTCAGCCATTACGGGTCACTTGGTGCTTTCTACGATACATACCAACGATGCCTTATCTTCTGTCATTCGTTTAGTCGATATGGGTGTAGAGCCTTTTAAAGTAGGTTCTTCTCTTGTGTGTATCATTGCCCAACGTTTGGTTAAAAGAGTCTGTATCCATTGTAAGAAGAAAGTAGATATGACTTCAGCTGAAGCTCGTCTCTTAAAAACAGATCTAAAACATGTCTATGTAGGAGAAGGCTGTGATAAGTGTCATCATACAGGCTATAGTGGCCGTTTAGCGGTCTTTGAGACCATCTTGATCGATCATGCCTTAGAAGATCTTATCTCTAAGAATGCTTCTTTAGAAGAGCTTAGAAACTACGCTAAAGAGAAGAAGATCCCTATGTTAAGAGATGAAGTCATGGCTTATGTTAAAAGTGGGACCACTACAGTCGAAGAAGCCCTACGTATCTTATACAACGTTGAAAATTAATTAAAGTGCCGTAAGGCACTTTTGTTATGGTTGGCTTAAATCAATTAATAGTTGGGCATCTTGTTTGGGTTATTCTAAAAATAATGGTAAAGTAGGTTTACTAAAAGGAGAATACTAAAAATGGACATCATTTTTAAAAAGCTTAGAAGATTTAATTTAATTATGGGATTCTTTCATTTGATTCAAGGTCTTACGATGTTGTTTCTTGCCTCTTCCGTTATTCAAAAGTTAGGACAATTCCAACCTACCATCGTCCAATACTACTTGGCGTTTAATCCAGTCACAAGAAGTCTAGAACCTGCCGTAAGAGAACTCTTCCAATTGCCTTTCGGGGTCTTGGTTGCTTCCTTCTTATTGATTTCAGCTGCTGCTCATGGTCTTATTTATCTCAGTGGAGATAAGTATCTCAATGACCTAAAGAAAGGCATCAATAAGTATCGTTGGTTTGAATATGCCTTGAGTTCATCCATCATGATCGTATTGATCGCGACCTTGTTTGGGGTCTATGATATCGCTTCTTTGGTTTTGATCTTTACAGTCAATGCCGCAATGAATCTGTTTGGTTTAGATATGGAATTGTTGAATGCTGGTTCAACGAAGGAAAAAGTCAACTGGGGACCATTTATTTGGGGATCAGTTGCTGGTATCGCTCCTTGGATCGCAATCCTTCTGTATATGTTTGGGACAGGTAATTTCGATATGGTGCCTTGGTTCGTATGGGCCATCGTTGGGACCTACTTCGTAGCCTTCAACACTTTCCCAATCAATATGTTGCTTCAATACTTCCGCGTTGGTAAATGGAAAGATTATCTCTATGGAGAACGCGCTTATATCATCTTAAGCTTAGCTGCTAAATCGATCTTGGCTTGGTTGGTTCTATTTGGAGCCATGCAGCCTTAATCTTAGAATATACACAAAGGATGTCTTCTCAGACATCCTTTTTTATTTCTTGATTTGTTTTTCTAAGATTTTGACGAATGAATCTACAACGAAGATACTTAAGGCAATCATACCTGCGACTTGGAAAGTACTTAAGAGATAGCCATTACCTAAGGATGAACCCTTCATAAACTCATAGACGGCGTGATATAAAGATACACCTGGAACCAAAGGAAGAAATCCCGGGATCAGAAACATCGTAACTGGGGTCTTCACTTTACGTGCGAAGCCATGAGATAAGATGGCGATGATGATTCCTGAGATAAAGGTAGATAGACTTAAATCAAAGGATCGTAGTGCTAAAAGATACGCTAACCAACCGACACCACCGATAAGACCTCCCATAAATAAATGTTTTCTAGGAGCTTCTAGATAGATAGAGCCCCATATCACCCCAAATACAGCACCTAGTACTTGAAGGATCATAATAGACCTCCTAGCAGTCCTAGACCACAAGCGACACCTATCGCGATAGAAATCGCAATCACAACGGCTTCTAAAGCTCTCGCACTACCAGACATATAATCCCCTTGAAGGGTATCTCGTATCGCATTGGTGATGGCTGTTCCTGGAACCAAAGGCATCATCGAAGCGATCGTGATCACATCTGTATCGATGGCTTTAAAGATCGATTTTAAGAAGATGGCCCCTATCGTGATGACTGTCGCACCGACTAAGGTCGATATAAAGGGATTGCTATCTATTTTTTTAGCGCCTTCTAATACCAGAATCAAAAAGATCCCATTGATCAAAGAGATCAATGAATCAAATAAGCTTCCATTGAGTAGAAGTACGAAACCCGCAATTAATAAGGCAATACTTAAATTATGTATCGTACGAGAATACGCTTTAGGTTTGATGGATGATAAACGATGATACGCTTCATCCATTGAAATCACAGAAGAAACGACATCTCTTGAGATCACATTGACTTCATCGATGGAACTTAGATTGATGCCTCGTTTATCGATTCGTTTCACTAAAGTAATCACGGGTTGATTCTCAACTAAGATACTGGCGAAAACCCCTGTAGGTAAGGCAAAAGCCTCACTCATCACAGAGGGGATCGCAGATAAGATATAACGCATCGTTTCTTCGACACGATAGGTTTCTGCCCCACTTCTAATCAGGATCTCTCCCGCTAAAATGGCTGTTTCTAAACACTTTTGATGTTCCATAGGTGCTCCACAACTTCATCTATTATACAGGTTTTGAAGAGTAATTCATAAAGAAATCAAGCCATCCGTTATAATAGAAAGTGAGGTATCTCAATGGAAAACATGGAACTATTTTGCTTCAATATCATCTCTCAAGCTGGATCAGCTAAAACATCTTATCTTAATGGTTTACGTGCTTATAAAATGAAACAATTTGATTCCGCTAAGGTAATGCTCAAAGAAGGCGATGCTTTTCTTAGAGAAGCCCATAAGACCCACATGGGCATCATCTCTCATGAGGCCAGTGGAAATAAGACGGAATTCTCTTTATTATTGATCCACGCCGAAGATCAAATCAACACCGCTGAGATCATTAAGATCTTAGTCGATGAATTGATACAGCTTCATCCCAAATCATAAAAAAACGACTCTATATAGAGTCGTTTTACTTGGCTTTCTTCCCGTTTTGATAATTGGGTTTAGGTCCTTCTTTTTTAGAAGTTGATGCAGGATGAGGTTTCTGTCTATGGAATCGAGCAGGATCTTTCTCATTATGTTTCTTCTTATCGAAGTTAGATGGTTTAGCACTAAAGACAGGTTCTGTAGGACGTACACGATGACCTCGTGGACTAAAAGGATGCTCATGAGTGATTGGAATGGTCTTATTGATGAGCTTTTCGATGTCTCTTAAGAGACCTCTTTCTTCTTCATCACAGAAGGAGATCGCAGTACCTCCTAAACCAGCACGACCCGTACGTCCAATACGATGGACATAGGTTTCGGATACTTCAGGTAGATCATAGATCAAGACATGGCTCAATTCATCGATGTCTAGACCACGGGCAGCGATATCTGTCGCTACTAAGATCTTTGTCTTACGATCTTTGAATGATTTTAGAGCTGCTTGTCTAGCGTTTTGAGATTTATTCCCATGGATCGCTAAAGCAGGTAAACCTGAGATCACCAAAGCTTTGACGATCTTATCTGCCCCATGTTTGGTTCTAGAGAATACCAACACGGATTCAATATCTAAGGTTTTTAATAAGTGGATCAATAAATGAATCTTATCTGGTTTATCAACGAAATAAAGTTGTTGATTGATCGTATCTACAGTAGAAGCAACAGGTGTAACTTCAGCCTTAACAGGATCTTTTAAGATCGAATGCGCCAAGACGGCAATTTCTTTAGGCATCGTCGCAGAGAAAAACATCGTTTGTCTAACGTGAGGTAAAAAACTGATGATCTTGCGTACATCGTGGATCATCCCCATATCCAACATCATATCGGCTTCGTCTAAAACGAAATATTTCACGTTTTCTAGACGAATGAATTTCTGATTGATTAGATCCAATAAACGACCAGGGGTCGCAACCAAGATGTCTACACCTCGTGCGAGCTCATCGGTTTGAGGTCTTTGAGATACACCTCCATAGATAGCGATGGTTCTAGAGTTGAGATATTTCCCATAGGTCTTAAAACTATCTTGGATCTGTATGGCTAATTCTCTTGTAGGTGCCAAGATCAAAGCTTGTATCTTACGTGGGGTCTTAAAGGCTCCACTAAGTCCTTGTAGAATAGGTATCGCAAAAGCAGCGGTCTTACCGGTGCCTGTTTGGGCAGTGCCCAATAGATCTCTACCTTCAAGTAAAGGCCCAATAGCCTTCTCTTGGATAGGCGTAGGATCTGTATATCCTTCGTCTTTTAACGCCCTTTGTATAGGGGCGATGATGTTTAACTGTTCAAATTGCATTTTTTCCTTATGACTCAATGATGATGTCTGGGCGAAAGCCCATGATACTTTAACACATTTAGACCCTTATGTATCACTATTGGCCCATATGGGCCTTGTTTATCTAAAAATAATCCCCTTTTCATCCATAGATTCTATGATGGCTAAGGATTCAAGGTGAATGTTTTCAGCTCTTAATCGTTTTCCACCTTCTTGAAAACCTTTTTCGATGACGATCCCAATCCCAGCGATATGGGCTTTGGCTTGAGTAATAAGATCCATCAGTCCAAAAGCAGCTTCTCCGTTGGCTAGAAAATCATCGATGATCAAAATAGATTCATTTTCTTTTAGATAGGACTTTGAGACTTGGACTCTAGAGGTCTTGTCTTTTGTATAAGAATGGATGGATGTGGTCCATTGTTGATCAAGCGTTAGTTTAGATTCGCTCTTTTTCGCGAATACGACAGGGACTTTAAAGTACTGAGCCGCGATCACCGCAATAGCGATACCTGAGGCTTCTATCGTTAAGATCTTATCGATCTTGGTGTCTTTAAAGCGTTCATAAAAAGCCTTCCCTATCTCATTTAAAAGCTCCACATCGATCTTATGATTTAAGAATCCATCGACTTTGATGATGTTTCCAGGATAGACAATGCCTTCTTTTAGGATCTTCTCTTTTAGTTTATCCATAAGACCTCGCACTTCTATTCTATCAAAATAAACCTTGTTTATTTAAATTTCATCCCAGGCCATTGATCATGGATCAATTCATCATCAAATACCTGATCCATCCACTGATCTACGATATGATGAGCAGTGATCCCATTGGCTCTTTCTGAAGCTCGTATACATATGGCAGTTGAGAGTATCGCATCACTTAATAAAAATACTAAAACCACTTTCGTAAAGACCATCGTTTTATCATTCTTTAGTTTCATCAATTGTTTTCTTAAGAAAGGCCATATCTTAATAAACGAAAAGCCCAATAGACCCCATATGAAGGCATAAGGTATCGTCGTTAAACCTAAGATGTTTAAAGGAAGATTGGAATAATTCCAAGATCGACTATGGTAGAAATAGATTTGAACCAAACCACAAACAGCCTCAAAGAATCCTCCAGTGAAACTACAAAATAGATATTGAGTAAATGGTTTATAGTCTTTGATTCGATCCAATAGAACCAACATCAATAAGAACCCTAATCCATAGATCGGAGTCATAGGTAAATACAAGATACCTTGATGGCCTTCTGAATAGCCTATCGTAAGATAACTGACCGTCACTTCAAAGACATAGCCAAAAATAGAACAAATCACAAAGACCCAAACAGTGACAAACAAAAGCTCTGGGGCATCTTTGATTTTAAAGGTAAAGATTTTTTTTAGAGAGGTCATATTCATCTTTCTGTGGTTTTTAGCCTTATGGGATGGATCTCTATCTGTCTTCAATATACCACTTTAACTCCATGTGTCAATACTGCTTAGGCACTACCTCATTTATTCACAAGGATTTCACTTTATACCCTATACAAGGTGAGTGACCTATGCTACAATTGCTTTAGTATGGGTCCTTTAAATCAAGACGAGAGCTTGATAAGGTACGATTTCAACCTAAAACTAGGGGTCCTTTATACAAAGGACCCTTTTTTTTGAAAAAACGGGCCACTATACAACTCAAAAAGGAGAATGAGTATGAAAAACGTTGTGCATGGTTATTTACCTGATGAGAGACCTCCCTTAGGGAAGTTGGTCCTCTTCGCTCTACAGCAGATTCTGGTTATGTTTCCGGCGACAGTCTTGGTTGCCTTACTGACTGGCTTCCATGTTTCCACCACGATCTTCGCTTCTGGTTTCGCTACACTATGCTTCATCTTGGTTACTAAAGGAAAGATTCCTCTGTATTATGGATCCAGCTTTTCCTACATCGCAGCGATCGTAGGGATCACAGGGGCTAAGTTTGGGGTTACCGCTCCAGATGCCTTGATCTCAGCAGCGCAGTTTGGGATCATCATGTCTGGCTTGGTTTCGATCTTGGCTGGGGTCATCGTATCTCGCTTTGGTCTATCAAGCATCGAAAAAGTATTACCTCCTTCTGTTACTGGCTCTATTGCGATCGTCATTGGGATCTCGCTGGCATCCACAGCGATCACCAATGCGGCGTCTAATGGTGGAGGACCAGTCCTCAACATCAACTGGATCGCAGCCTTGGTTACCTTGTTTGCGACCATCCTATTCTCCGTTTATCTCAAAGGAGTTTGGGCTCAATTACCAATTCTATTAGGGATCTTGTTTGGATACGCAGTAAGTTTCGGTTTAGGGATGGTCGATTTGACCCAGATCTTTGCAGGAAACATCCTTCAAGCTCCTCATTTTACACTACCTGATTTCTCAGCGTGGAATGCAGTCTTCGCCATCATGCCGATTGCGATCGCTACGATTCCTGAATCTACAGCTCATCTGTTTCAGTTAGACATCTATGTCAATGACTTGGCCAGAAAGAAAGGCGCTCCTGAAGTTAAGATCGCTGATAAACTGGGCATCAACTTGATTGGGGATGGAATCGGAGATATCGTATCTTCCTTGTTTGGAGGTCCTGCTGGAACCAACTATGGAGAAAACCTCTCCACGATGGCCATTACGAAGAACTTCTCCGTATGGGTCTTAGGGGCTGCTGCAGTCATTACGATGTTCATTTCCTTCTTCTCACCTTTAACCAATTTGGTTCGTTCGATTCCTTCATCGGTCATCAACGGTGCCTGTATCTATCTATTTGGGATCATTGGAGCCCAAGGTATCGCCATCATGATCGAACGTAAAGTCGATATGTTCTCTTCTAAGAACCTAGCTGTCATCGCTGTTATCTTGATCGTAGGCTTAGGTGGATCTTATGGTTTCCCAGGCGGTATGATTCCGTTTAATGGTTGGAACCTTCCTGCCATCGCAACGGCTTCTGTCGTAGGTATACTCTTAAATCTAGCACTGTCGTTTAAAAAAGCAGACACAACCGTAGAATAAACATAAACCTCCTTCGGGAGGTTTTTTCTTGGGTCATTTTAAAAAGCCTAGGAGATTTATAGGTTATAATAATCTCAAACAATAAACGAGGTCCATTATGAGTCAAAAAGAAGTCTTGCTTAGAAATCAAGTCCCAGTAGAATTAACCTGGGATACCACCACCATCTTTGAAAACGATAAGTCTTGGGAAGAATCCTTTAGAGCCGCAGAAGATGCCCTATTAGAAGCTTCCTCATTCAAAGGTAAACTGAGTGTTTCACCTAAAGCACTTCTTAAAGCACTAGAGTATAGAAACCATGTGGTTCAATTGGTTGAACACTTATATTCCTATGCTCATCTTCAAAGCGATGTAGATACAGCCAATACGCTCTATCAGGGCTTTCAAAGCCGTGCACGCTCACTTTATGCGAGACTGGCCTCAGAGCTAAGCTACTATGATACAGAGCTACTAGAAGCGGATGAAGCCCTTCTTAGAAGATACCTAGAAGAAGATAATCTAAAACTCTATAAACATGAGTTTGAGATCTTATTTAAACGTAGAGCTCATATCTTAAGCGATAAAGAAGAGAATCTATTGGCTCAAGCTTCTGAAGTCTTAGGAGCCTCAGGTCAGATCTTTTCGATATTAAACAATGCGGATCTTAAGTTGCCTATAATCGAAGGTGAAGGCAAAGAAATGGTTCAGCTTTCTCAAGGAAGATACGGTCTCTTCTTAGAATCTAAAGATAGAGTCGTCAGAGAGAATGCCTTTAAAGCGATGTATGCGACCTATGGATCCTTTAAGAACACTTTCGCATCAACACTAGCCACCAATGTGAAAGCACATAACTTCAACGCCAAAGTGCGTAATTTCGCCAGTGCCAGAGAAGCAGCTTTATTCTCAAATCATATCCCTGAATCTGTCTATGATGCCTTGGTCAGTGCCGTTCATGAAGGAACACCTTTGCTTCATAAATATGTCTCATTAAGAAAGAAAGTATTAAAGCTTCAAGATCTAAGAATGTATGATCTCTATGTCCCTATGGTTGAAGATGTAGATCTAAAATTCACCTATGAACAAGCCAAAGAGATCATCTTAAAAGCATTATCTGTCTTAGGTGAGGATTATGTATCACATTTAAAAGAAGCCTTTGAGAAGCGTTGGATCGATGTCTTAGAAAACACAGGCAAAAGATCAGGAGCTTATTCCTCAGGTAGTTACAATACCAATCCTTTCATTTTGATGAATTGGCAAGACAACCTAGACAATGTCTATACCTTAGCTCATGAACTCGGTCATTCCATGCATTCCTTGTATACAAGAAAGAATCAACCCTTCATCTATGGGGACTATTCGATCTTCGTCGCAGAAGTCGCATCGACCACCAACGAAAACCTCTTAACGGCTTATCTATTAAAGACCTATAAAGATCCTAAAGTCCAAGCCACCATCATCAATCATTATCTCGACGGGGTAAAAGGCACCGTCTATAGACAAACCCAATTCGCAGAATTTGAGCACTTCATCCATACAGCTGATGCCTCAGGTGTTGCCTTGACTTCTGATGCGTTGAGTCAAAAATACGATGAGATCAATCGTTTATATTATGGGACTGAAATGACCTATGACACAGAGATCTCTACCGAATGGGCAAGAATCCCTCATTTCTACTACAATTATTACGTCTATCAATATGCGACAGGCTTTAGTGCAGCCAGTGCTTTGGCTTATAAGATCATCAATGATGGGCAAAGTGCGGTCGATAATTATCTTAAGTTCTTGAAAGCAGGATCTAGTGTAACTCCTATTGAAGCTCTAAAGATCGCAGGCGTCGATATGTCCAGCAATCAAGCGACTTTAGATGCCTTGAAGTTGTTTAAACAAAGATTGGATGAATTCGAAGCCCTCATCAAATAAAAAAGCGAAATCCTTCGCTTTTTTTTCTGTTTATATCAGTTCTCCAAACAAATCATATTCATCATTACGTGTGATTTTTACTTTAACGAAAGATCCGATCTTATGGCTTGCCTCAGATACAAACAAGACTTCCCCATCGACTTGATCAGGGGCACTATGGATAGATCGTCCATGATAGACATCAGAATTCTTTTCTTTTGAATCGATCAATACTTCAAAGGTCTTCCCTATCAATGCCTTCTGTTTTTCTTCAGAGATCTTCGCTTGAAGATCCATCACTTGAAGTAGTCTCTCTTGTTTATCTGTCTCAGATAAGCTTTCAGGAAGATCATAAGCTGGGGTATCTTCTTCTAAAGAATACGCAAAGGCGCCTAAACGATCAAAACGTATCTCTCTTTCATAAAGTCTAAGAGAGATTGGAATTGAGCTAAGGTCTCTCCAGGGAAACCTACGATAAGGGTGGTTCTTAAGATCGCATCAGGATAGACTTCTC
>CAIXIN010000262.1 GCA_903919545.1 uncultured bacterium
ACTTAGAAAACCAAAAAGGATCGTTTTTAAGATAACGAAAAGATCCATATTAAAACTCCAGTTTTCGATATAGTAAAGATCATACTTGATGCGTTGATCTACAGAAGTATCTCCTCGATAGCCATTGATTTGAGCTAAACCAGTGATTCCAGGTCTTACGCGATGTTTTAGTCGATACTTAGGGATCTGTGTACTAAACTGTTCCACGTACTTAGGACGCTCAGGTCTTGGACCTACAACACTCATATCTCCTTTTAAGACATTATAAAACTGAGGGATCTCATCTAGGCTTGTCTTACGTAATACTCGTCCTAAAGGGGTTATCCTTGATTCAGCTTTAGAGCTCCACGCTTCTTCACCTTTAGCTAAACTCATCGAACGAAACTTGATCATCGTAAAGGATTTATTATGAAGCCCTATTCTTTCTTGGGTATAGAAGACAGGTCCTGGTGAACTAAGTTTAACCAAGATCGCAAGGATCAGATATAGCCAAGATAAACTAAGAAGAACCAAAAGTGAAAAGATAAAATCGAAACTTCTTTTTAAAGTACGATTGATGAGAAAATCTAGGGGTGTAGAAGAAGTGTTGATAAACAAGACATTCCCTATACTGTCAAAATGAAGATTCTTCGTTAAGTATCGTTGATAATCAGGAATGATCGAAGCTCTTACTCCACCCTTATCACAGGCATCGATAAGATGTCTTAGTTGATCATATTCTTCTGTTTCGATCGCGATGACGACTTCAGATATCCCAGGATTATTACTCAATAAGGTACTCAGTTGATCATAGGATCCACTAGAGATCATCTCAGGATAACGATCATCTTCTTTACCTAAGATATGTTTAACGATGTGTCCAAAACGAAGATTTTCTTTGACTGTCGTTAGATATTCCTGTGATAAGGCATTGATCCCACATAATACGATCTCATTACGTAATAGACCCACATGAACAAAAGTTTGAATGATCTTTCTATTCATGATCAGTAAGAGTACCTGTAAGATCAAAAACAAGAATGCGCTTATTAGAAGTGCCATCAAGATCTGAGAAGGGATCAATGTCCCTGTGAAACTGAGATACACCGTTAAAGTTGAAAAGACTGTCGCCAACATAACCTTAGAATATTCATCATAGATCTTGATAAAAAAGGTCTCATTATAGAGTCTTTCAATCGCTTGAACCAACACATGAACAAAAGCCCCTGTCCCAAAGATCAATAAAGCTACTGAGCTTTGGATATGATACTTATCTAGTGTATTTAGAAACCCAAGTGAAAAAGATCCCATAAATATGAGCATATCGATCAAGATTCGAATCAGTCTAAAGATCTGATATCGTTGACGGTTCATCTAAAGTACTTTTGCCTTCTACAATCTTTTCAAGATCATTTCCATGACTTGATCTGTGGAAGCTTCGATACTTAAAGTCCCAGAATCTGTCATTAGATGAGGCTCTAGTGGTACTTCATAAGGACTAGAAATTCCAGTGAAGTTTAAGATCTCACCGTTTCTTGCCTTCTTATATAGACCCTTTGGATCTCTTCCTTCACAGATCTCTAATGAAGTATTCACGTAGATCTCTATATAGGCATCGCCTATGATCGATCTAGCGTTTTGTCGATCTTCTTCATAGGGAGAGATAAACGAAGTCAATACGATCAACCCTGCCTCATTCATCAACTTAGCGACTTCTGCGACCCTTCTGATGTTTTCAACGCGATCAGCTTCTTCAAAGCCAAGGTTCTTATTCAGACCTCGTCTTACGTTGTCCCCATCTAGAAGCATCGTATGTTTACCTAAGGCCACTAAGCGTTTCTCGACTTCGTTGGCTAAAGTAGATTTACCTGAACCTGATAGTCCTGTAAACCATAGTGTGATCGGTTTCTGTCCTTTTTGAAGAGATCTAATATCACGAGTAATATCAGAGACTTGAAAGGCAATGTCTGTAGAACGTCTCATCGATTTCTCTATGGCTCCACAGGCTGATGTCATATGAGATACTCGATCGACCAAGATAAGAGATCCCATCGCTCTTCGATGAGAGAACACATCGAAAACCAAAGGTTCTGACACTGAGATCTCAACGATCCCGATCTCATTCTTTAATAGTTTATCCGTTGCGATATGAGCCCCTGTATGGATATCAACTTTGTATTTTATCGCCATAACGATGGCAGGTAAGGTCTTCGTTCCCACATGGATAAGATAATTACGTCCTGTGACCAGTTCATTATCATCCATCCATAATAAGGTCGCAGTGATAAGATCTGAGGTGATAAGATCCTTATCTACACATAAAACAGATCCTCTTGAGATGTCTACTTCTCGATCTAGTGTTAAGGTAACAGGTTGTCCCGCCAATGCCTTCTTGACTTGTTTATCCCCTACATAGATTTCTTTTACTTTCGCACTTTCATTTGAAGGCAAGACTGTGATCATCGATCCAGTTTGGATCTCACCTGTTTCGATTTGACCTTGAAAACCTCTAAAGCTTTGATTGGGTCGACTTACTCGTTGAATAGGTAAGACAAAACCCAATTGACTGATGTCTTCTGAAACATCGATCTTTTCTAAATAGGTCAATAAAGGATCCCCTTTAAACCAAGGCATATTGTTTGATCGAAGGGTTATATTATCCCCTTGTGTCGCACTTACAGGCAGTGCTTGAAGAGAATGAACTGTATGGGTCGCCATTAAACGTAGGAAATCATGTTTGATCTCTTCAAAACGAGCTTCACTATAAGACACAAGATCCATTTTATTCACAGCCAAAACGAAGTGCTTTATCCCCATCATCGAACAGATATAGACATGTCTTTTGGTTTGAGATAAGACCCCTTGTGTCGCATCGACTAAGATGATGGCCAGATCCGCAAACGAAGCTCCTACTGCCATATTACGCGTGTATTGTTCATGACCAGGCGTATCTGCGACGATAAACGAACGCTCTTCTGTGTTGAAATAACGATAAGCCACATCGATGGTGATGCCTTGTTCACGCTCAGCCATCAAGCCATCTAAGAGTAAGGAATAATCCAATTCCCCATCTCTAGATCCTACTTTAGAATCTAACTCTAGGCTTCTTTTTTGATCAGCATAGATCAACTTCGCATCATAAAGCATATGACCTATTAAAGTGCTTTTCCCATCATCTACGCTTCCACAGGTGATAAATTTCAGGTAGCTTTTCATTAAAAGTAACCCTCACGTTTACGTTTCTCCATCGATCCTGCTTGTTCATGGTCGATGACACGGCTCGTTCTTTCAGAAGACACAGCTCCTAATACTTCAGCAGTGATGCTTTCTAAAGTATCCGCTTCAGATTCAACACCACCCGTTAAAGGATAGCAACCAAGGGTTCTAAATCTTACCTTCTTCATCTCGATGGTTTCACCAGGACGAAGTTTCAATCGCTCATCATCGACTAAGATAATATTCCCATCACGAAATAAAACAGGTCTTTCTTTTGCGAAATACAGAGGAACGATATCAATCTTCTCTTGAGCGATGTATTGCCAAATATCTTTTTCTGTCCAATTGGACAAAGGAAAAACTCGAATGGATTCGCCTTTGTTTATTTTGGTATTGAAGTGCTTCCACATTTCAGGTCGTTGATTCTTAGGATTCCAAGCATGGGCAGCGTTTCTAAACGAGAAGATCCTCTCCTTAGCACGAGACTTTTCCTCATCTCGTCTTCCTCCACCAAAAGCAGCTGTAAATCCATAATGATCCAAAGCCATCTTCAAAGCTTCTGTCTTCATGATGTCGGTATAAGATGAACCATGATCAAAGGGATTGATGCCTTGTCTTAAGCCTTCTTGATTGGTATAGACTAAGATCTCTATTCCATATTTAACTTTTACTTTTTCTCTAAATTCGATCATCTCTTTAAACTTCCAAGTCGTATCGATGTGTAGAAAAGGGAATGGAGGTTTCTCTGGATAAAAGGCTTTAAGCGCTAAATGAAGCATGACTGAACTATCTTTACCGATACTATAAAGCATCACTGGTTTTTCGCATTCAGCCACGACTTCACGCATGATAAATATGGCTTCTGCTTCCAATTGATCT
This sequence comes from uncultured bacterium, assembly GCA_903919545.1. Taxonomy (GTDB): domain Bacteria; phylum Bacillota_I; class Bacilli_A; order Erysipelotrichales; family Erysipelotrichaceae; genus UBA2212. The sequence goes on from CAIXIN010000262.1 coordinate 4,075, forward strand.
AGGTGGGTTAATTCGTTCATACAGATCCTCCTTTGTGTCATCACATCTCATATTTTAGATACTCATCATTTGTAGTTTATGGTCGTCTTAATAAAAATCTCAATGTCTAAAATTATTGGTTATTAGAATTTTATCCCCACTTAATACAACTATTATATTATCATAAATAAGCAAAGATTAGGCCTATTTGTCGAAGGCAAAGCTTTGAAAACACATGTGTTTTGATGAAATATCTAGCACTAAAATAAAACCACTTCTTTTATTAAGAGGTGGTTTTGAGTTTAATATTAATCTTTTTCTTACTTATCTGATTTAGCAGCATCTTCAGATAAGATCTTGATGATGTGGGATCTACGAGCTGATTCTGATAGATCATCCCATTTTTCATCCGTCATCTTCAGTGTGATCATAGATGAACCACATTGAGGACATATGCCTTTGTCCTTATGTTTGATTGCCCAAATCGTTTGACAATTCTTACAGCCATACATGTCTTTCATAGTGCTCCCTTAATCTCTTCGTTTTTACAATCCTTATTTAACAACTTTTCACGACACATGACAAGCAGAAAATGATGGATTATTTACGCACTATAGATTTTGAATCACTAAACTTTATGTTGAAGTTTGGCAGTTTTTTCAACTTTCTTTTTATTTTTATTGTATTTGTATAGATTCTCTACGTTAAAAAAGGCATAGATACATAAACCTGCAGGAATGATAAACATCAACATCGTCAAGATAAACTTAAAAGCACTATCGAGATAACTAAAAGCCGCCAATAAGGCGAAGATCCTACTATCGTATTTATACGCTAAAATATTAAAAATAAACGCAGGAGAAATAACCACCATAAAAACAACCAATGATATCAGCATGTGTAATAAGGGTGTTTCTCCTTGATTTAAAAACTGATGTAATATGACATAAGCATAAAGGAGTCCACCAGTGATCAGTGCATAGCGAAGGGCTGTTTTCCCGTCCATATCTGTTTCCCTTTTGATGAAGTTTATTCACTATTGATTTTATCTAAACTTATTAGGGATATCATACCACACCTAAATAAAAAGACATCATCTATACAATATCGAAGATGATGCCTTTTATAAGATGAATTTAAATTCGATTATTTAAATTTAAAATAGGTATAAGCCAAAACCAAACCTGGGACCAACATGATCAAACTCATAGGGAAGTACGTTAGTGCTGAAAGTCCACAAAGAAGGGCAGAACCTAAGATAAATCCTTGGGTTTTCTTAATTATGGCAAGTAGATTAAACACAAAAGCTCCCATCAATAAGAGTGAGTGTAATAGATAAGGACGAATGCTTTCTAGTAGATTATTCATATCGATCGTATTTAATCCAACCGTTTTCAAATAGGCGATATAGACAATGATTAGTATGAGTCCCAACACAAGAAAGTTCTTTTTGTTCATAACACTCCTTATGAAGCCTAAGTATGGCTCTGTCTACTTTCATTTTACATCAATTGGTCTTTTTTTGGACACTTAAAACTACAAACTCATTTTGAGTGATACACTAATATCATCAGAAGAGGTAACTATGGATCCTTTACAAATCTTAACGATTGGTTTACTTTCACTTATCTTAGCTTTAGTCATCTTATCTTTATTCTCAAAACGAAAAGAGTCATTATCTGGTGAACTTAAAGCCTTTAGAAATGAACTCGCCAATGAGAACCAAAGAACCATCAAGACTTTTAATGATGTCTTTGTGTCATCGAATCAAACCACCAATTCCATCATCGATAAACGATTGTATGAATTGACCAATCTTCTTCATAGCAATCAACAGGCTCTGAATAAAACAGTTTCTGAGTCTTTGCTTCAGATCCAAAATCTCCTCAACAATCATGCGATCCAAAACGAACAGAAACTCAATCAAATCAGAGAGACCGTTGAAAAACGTCTCCAATTCCTTCAAGAAGAAAACAGTAAGAAACTCGATGAGATGAGAATGACCGTCGATGAGAAGCTTCAAAAGACTTTAGAAGAACGTATCTCTCAATCCTTTAAACAAGTCTCTGAGCAATTAGAATCCGTTTATAAGAGCTTAGGTGAAATGAAAAACATTGGTCTAGAAGTAGGTGACCTTAAGAAAGTATTGTCTAATGTGAAGACGAAAGGCATCTTAGGAGAGATCCAACTTGGAGCCATCTTAGAACAGATCCTTTCTCCTGAACAATACCTTAGAGATACCGCAACTTATCCTGGATCTCGTGATCGAGTAGAGTTC
>CAIXIN010000263.1 GCA_903919545.1 uncultured bacterium
GGGATATTGCCTCAAGACTATTATTTAAGCACCTTAGGTGATAATCCAGCTAACGTTTATCTACTTGCTCGATATAGTTCATCTGAGCATATAATCAATATTGATCGGGATGTGATCCAGTTTGATGATGTTTGTTTATATTCAGATGGGACTATGATCATCCTATATCAAGATATAAAACTATTCGATCCATTTGGAAGTGGATCAGAAGATTATCCTCTTCAACTTCTTTCAAGTTTGATTCTACCTGATGGGACTCAGCTAAATTTTAGACAAGATTGGCCAGATATTCCTCATTTAGGTCACATCTTAGTAGTGTATGATTTCCCAATAGAAATAGAATCGTTTTCACTAAAATATGAAGGTTACTCAGATCAGTTTGAAACATTGATAAGAGTAAGTAATAACTATGAGAAAAAATAGAACGATCATGTATATAGGTATAGGGTTTGTTTTACTTTTAGTAATAGTCTATATGAATGGCTATCGATGGTCACTGGTTCAACTGAACGCAGAAATCAACCAACGATATCATTTTAATCCAGCTTCGATCGTGACTTCAAAGAGCACTAAGGACAAAACGATTGTCGTATCAAAGAACAATGATTGGATCGTATGTAGACAGTATCAACAAGAGTTTGGTTTTTTGTGGAGATTCAAAGGTATAACACTTGAACCTATTAAAGTTGATTCATCCAGTGAGTCCTATCCAAGCATTTTAGATAATTATGTTTCTCAGTGTGAACAAAGTAATCAACCCAAAATTCTTAGCATCGATCATCCCAACATAAATTTTTCGATGAAAAGTTACTTTAATCAAGAAGATATTGGAATCGCTAGAGGAAAGAACTTTGAGGTCAAGATCATACGTTTGGTTAAAATAACTGTGAACTCAAGTGATTTAGAAAGTCCACTTCAAGATTATTATTACGATATTTTGATCGCGCCTATTACGACTCAAGTGCCCATCCAACTTAAAAATGTCATCGTTTACCCAACAGGAAAAGCCACAGACTATTTTAAGAATAAGCAGACGTATCTTTATCCAGCACCAGATCAATATACCGATTTTATAAAATCAGCTACATTTAACACATGGGATAAGATCCAGAATCTTTATGCCTATGAATACATTCTACTTTACTCAAACTTAACAGATACTGTTCAAGTAGAAAGAGGTATGTCTAGTTCTGATCTTGATGCGGGTATGTCTACCATAGATGTTACGATTTTCTATAACAATACTTCAGAAACTATTAGAGTTAGTTTAGATGATCCTTTAATGACAGTTAATGATTCGCTGGATCCATTACTTAATTTGGATTCAAACATAAGAGATATATTTGAATCCAAGGGAATTCATTCTTTATTTGGAACATTTAGCACAACTAAACCTAAACAAGAAGATTGATTTTAATTCTTACTATTTATTGATTGGATAGTAAGAGATATTTTATCCGCCTATTATCTCTCTAATTATCTTGTATTCCTTAAGACCAATATAGAGACCTAATGAAGCTCCAATAGATATAAAGAAACTATAAACCGACAGATCATCATTGTTTTTGGTAACAAAATTATACAGTAACGTAATGGGAAAAGAGATCAATCCTGCTATGAAAGGAAGACTCGTGAATCCTTTCTTTTCATATAGTGCCATGGAATAGATAAGGATAGCTACCAAACCCAGTATATAGATATAAATCATATTAGAAATCGGTGTCATATCACTTCCTCCCATAGCATACAAAAGCATGAAGAAGGGAAAGGCAATGTATGTTGAAACGCTTTGTAAGAATCCTATGATCAAACTGATGACTACCAATTTGAGCCAAGGTATTTTCTTAAAAAGCAGAATATTCAAAATGATCAGACTGAACAAAGCAGTTAGAAGAAAGAGATAAAGTGTAACTCCAAAAGGCATACTGCTTTCTAGACCTTTCGCAAGAGGAACAATAAGGATTGAAATAATCAAAAAAATCACTGCTCCAAGTCCCAGTGTTATTAAAGGATAGATCTTATATTCTGGATGTAGTTTAAGCATGTTGTTCTCCTTTATGTGAGAGAAGCTTTGTCACTTATCATAATGATATTATAAGCGATAAAGTCTGCTTATTTA
>CAIXIN010000264.1 GCA_903919545.1 uncultured bacterium
CTTTGATTGATGAAAATACAAATCAGATCGATCCTCATATCTGGACCAGTATCACCAACGCTCAAAGTATGTTTTCGATCATAAAGGATTACCTCATTGAGTTAGATCCTACTCATGAGTCAACCTATACACAAAACTATGAACTGTATAATCAGGAATTTACTCAACTAAAAGCAGAATACAACGATGCGATAAAGAATAGAACTCGTAATGAATTCGTAACCAATCATGCGGCTTTCGGTTATTTAGCTCAAGAGTTCAATTTAACGATGATTCCTATCATGGGATTAGAACCAGATGCGGAACCTTCTGCGACGATCATGGCTCAAATCATCGATGTGGTTAAAGCCTATAAGATTCCTTATATCCTTTATGAAGATGAAGCGAATACAGACATCGCCAAGACCATCGCTAAAGAAACAGGAGCCTTAACAGGTGTGTTACGCCCTATAGAAAGCTTAAATTCAGCTCAGATCGAATCAGGAGAAGACTACTTCAGTTTAATGAGAGAAAACCTAGAATGGCTCAAGAAAGCACTTAATTGATATGACCATCCTTAGCGCAAAACATCTTAGTTATGCATACCCAGGTAAGACTCTTTTTAAGAATTTCACTTGTGAAGTTAAAAAAGGAGAATGGGTCACCTTCATAGGAAACAATGGGACAGGCAAGACCACTTTACTCAAAGTGTTGGCAGGAGTTATTGAGCCTCAAGAAGGAGCAGTCTCATTGATCGATCCATCAACAAAAGTTCAACTTAAACCAACAGAACGAGTCTATGTCGGTCAACATGAATTCTCTCAACACGACGGCTTTCCTGCGACAGCATTAGAGATCGTCGTCAGTGCTTATACACCGCTTCTTGGATTATTTAAAAATCCCAAAGCTCATCAGATCGAAAGTGCGAAAGCCATGTTGAAGAAGATGGGTTTAGAATCCTACATCCATAAACAACTCTCTGAATTATCTGGTGGTCAACGTCAACGTGTATTCATCGCAAAGGCTCTGTGTATTCAACCTAAAGTATTGTTTTTAGATGAACCAAGCAGTGCCTTAGATGCGAATTTTACTTTAGAACTCTTTCGATTACTCAAATCCTTTCAAGAAGAAGGATTAACGATACTCATGATCACTCATGATTTAGCCCTCGCACAAAGTGTATCTGATCGTATATTTTGTCTAGAAGAAGTCGATGTCCTACAATTGGATGCCCCATCGATCCAAGAAGAACTGGCTCATCGTCATACCCATTTAGGAGAAACACATGAACATCTTTAATTATGACTTCATGATCCGTGCTTTATGGGTAGGGATCTTAGTAGGTTTAATGGCTCCCTTGATTGGACAGACCATTGTGTTAAGACGTATGTCTATGGTAGGAGATGCGGTCGCTCATACGACTTTGGCTGGTGTTGCGATTGGTTTGATCTTAGGAATAGATCCTTTGATCAGTTCACTTGTAACAGCTCTCTTAGGCGTATTTCTCATCGATGTCTTACGTAAAAGATTGCCTCATTATGCGGATGTCTCCATTGCGATCTTGATGTCTTTAGGAATCGGTTTAGCAGGAACTCTATCATCGTTTGTAAGAGATACCAATCGCTTTACAGCCTTCCTATTTGGTTCTATCGTTGCCATATCTCAAGAAGAAGTCTTTTTGATTACGATCGTTGTCTTGATTGTCATCGTTGTTTATCGTTTGTTTTATAAAGAAATCTTTGCGATGACTTTTGATGAGAACTTAGCTCAACATGCAGGAGTCAACGTAAAATTAGTCAACTTGATCTTTATGATCATGTTGGGAGTCACCTTAAGTATCGCTGCTAAGACTGTTGGAACTTTGATATTATCTTCACTTTTGATCTTGCCTGTGGCGAGTGCATTACAGTTATCCAAGAGCTATAAATCGACCTTGGTTTGGTCAATATTATTCTCATTATTTTATATGGTAGGTGGATTGGTTCTTTCGTTTTACCTAGGTGCTAAACCTGGTGGTACAGTTGTTTTATTGGCTGTCCTGACTTATTTAGCCTTACTTCCAATAAGAAGGTTAAGACGATGATCACTTGGCCACTTTCGCTTAAGAAGACATCAGCTCGATTAGAAGTCTTATCGGCTTTTGAGAAATCTCTGAGTCCACTAAGTGTCGCTCAAGTTCAAGTCCTATGTCCTACAATTCCTTTGGCGACCTTATATAGAGTCGTGGAATCCTTTCTAGAAGCAGATCTTATTGAACTCAGTGATGAATTTCAACCTAAAGAAAAACATTTCGCCCTTAAGGACAGTCATGGCCATCATGTGGTCAAATGTGTCGTGTGTCATCAAAGTATTCCATTAAAAGAATGTCCTATCCATCTAGAAGAATCCATTGAAGGCTTTAAAGTACTACATCATCGTCTAGAAATCGAAGGCATATGTACTAACTGCCAACAGAATGAAAATAGAGCTCATTAAGCTAAGTTGACAAGATATCTTAAAGGACTATACTGAAATTGAACAAGGCTTAATGACTTGTTCAAGGAGGTCACTTAATGCTTCAGAAAATCAAACTGGGGTCATTAGGACATTCACCACAGCTTATAAATACTCATCACGGTGATTATGCCCCACTTAAAAATGATCCAAGATCAGCAGGTCAGCATGTCTTTCGTGGATTGATCAGTAAAGGTCATCATGCCATGGTCAAACATGGGGTAGGTCGAGGAACCATCAATCGTAGAGGTGGTTAATGCTCAATATTCAAAAAACAACTGAATCTTCAGTTGTTTTTTAGTTCCAATCTAGTAATCGACGATCTCCTTTAAGTGCTTGGATTTTACTAATCTCTTGTGTGATTTCAAGACATCCTCGATAGTTATTATTATGATTCCATAAAGCGATGTATCGTATTAAAATATATTTCTCTTTCATATGGATATAGAAGGTCGCTTCTTGTCGAGATTTGTTCTTAAAAGCACTCAGAATCTCTTCAACTACATAGACACTTTCTGCAGGATGACAATTTCGTACATCTCTACCAATCACAGCAGAAGATCTAGGGAAAAGGCGCTCTACTGCTGTGTTGAAGTAAATAACTTTATCATCTTGATCGATTAAAGTGATATCCAGAGGCAGTGCATTTAACACTAATGTCAATTGTTCGTAGTTTAGGTGTCCAGTTTCTGAACTATAAAGAAAATCGGTATTAAGATTGAATACTGCTTTCGTTTTAGGAAGCGCAGCGATGAAACAAGGTTCAAAATCCGACATCTGTTGTTCTATAATATTGAGTACTTCAGCGCTTAAAAGATCAAGTGCTACTTGAAATAGGATGAGTTCTTCTTTTTGAATCAATCCAAAGGCCGCAAAGAAATAATCGCCAAACTTAATTATCAGTTCAGTATCGAGTTGTTTTACTAAAGGAAGACGTGAAATAATAGTTTTTAGATATGTCTTCGTTTGATCTTGAAGGGTCCACATAATCTTTAATCCTTTTAATCGTTCATCAGCTTTTTCAAGATGAGGAAACATAACATTTTGAAGTTTTTGATAATGTGTATTAAAGATTTGCAATTCTATAAACAAAGGCAGAAGAATACTAGGATTTATATCTTTTAGTCCAACATGTAACAAAGATTGTATGTTATTCAGTTTTAATATCATTGCTTCATTTTCTCTATGAAGAAAACTTAAGATTCCTTCGGGATAAATTCTTTTCTTCTCAGTTAAACCTTGAGAAAACACATGAATCAATTTATCTAAATAAGGCAAGATATCTTTAGGTTGATCAGTCTTTAATAAACGCTCGAATAGTATAAATAGGTCGATAGCCTCTAATTGATGGATCTCAGTTTCATGAGACTTAAAAAGTTCATAGGATCCATCCCCATTTCTTATTGATAAGATGTAGTCATACAGAAGTTCAATTTTATCTTCATTGTTCATTTGATGATCCTTTATCCTCTTTCTATGATAAGGTATAAACTGAAAAAAGTATAACTTGATGTTTGCTTTGTTGCGTCTTGACTTAAGAAACACTATACTTTATTTATGAACATCTTTAAGAACCATATTAGAAATTCAAGCGTCCTACTCTCAGGACTTCTCATCTTAAGTTTAGGTGTTCTCCTATTCATAGAAATCGATAGGATTTCTATGATACTGGTCTTGCTCAATCGTATTGCTTTGATCATTTTGTGTCTCATACAAGTTGTCGAATTCTTTACCGAAACCAAACAAAGTCATAAAGCCCAGCACTTATGGAATGCTGGTTTTCTTTTGATCATTAGTGTTCTCTTATGGCGCATTCCTGAAATGCGCTTAGCGATGATTCCTTTCGTTTATGGACTATGGGCTTTAATCGAAGCCATCTCTAAAACAATGATCTATTATGTGTATCGTATCGATGATGTTAGACCTCGTCTATGGCCATTGATCGATGCGATCATATCAGTAGGGTTTGCCTTCATCTTGCTTTTTGATCCAGCACCTAGTTTATTAAGACTTCTTTGGGTGGCTGGTTTCTATATGATCTATGTGGGTCTATTTCAAACTCTACAAGGTATACAATTGGTTACGACTGGATTTCTAGGTAAACAGATCAATCGTCTATTTAGATTGCCTTTGCCTCATTTTGTGGCGATGTTGTATCCTCGACGAGTATTGACTCAATTCTTAAATCTTGGTTTAGAGATCAATACAAAATATGAGCCTATTAATCCAAATCAATTAGAGATTTTATTTCATATGAAAGGTAATAAATCTGATAACCTAGGACATCTTGATTTCATCTATCAAAACAAGATCTATTCCTATGGAGCCCATGATCCTGATCATCGTCATTGGAA
>CAIXIN010000265.1 GCA_903919545.1 uncultured bacterium
AAAGTTAGAGCCAATGCGCTCTATGATGAAGATCTAACACGTACTCATAGAAAATCTCATGAGAACAAGCAGATCCAACAGCTCTATACGAATTTCCTTCATGAGCCAGGAAGTCATGTCGCTCATCAATTGCTTCATACGCATTATAAAGCTAAGCCTAGATTTAAGACTCCAGAGTCTGAATAAAAATGAACCCCTGAAATTTCAGGGGTTTTTTCTTGAGGTAATTAGGATATAAGACTTGGGATTAATTAGTGATGAGGTTGACGTCAACATTACCACTGGTCATGTCTATTGTATAGGTTGGTCCACCTGTTAAGTAAGAGTAAACATGTCCGTTTTTAATGGTACTGAAGTGTGTATTGAAATCACCGGATAACTGTTCAACCTTGAAACTGAAAGGATTTGATCCATGAAGGGTGAGTTCAACATCCCCTGAAGTAACATCGATATTTAAGGTGGTTGGTAATTCGTTGAGTAGATTGATTATCGCATCACCTGAGGTCATATTAGCGCTAAAACTACTAGATTGAGCTGAGAAATCAAGTTCTCCTGAGGTCATCTCAATGGATGATGATAAGAACTCAGAATCACTGATTGTCACATCTCCACTTGTCAGTGATAAAGACAATACACTTGAGGAAATGTTTCGGAGATTTAGATCACCTGAAACTAAGCTGATCTGCGTCAAATCTGAATAGACTTCTTCGATACTATAATCTCCAGATACACTGTTGAGTTTGATCAGCTTGAAACTGGTCGTGATGGGTAGATAGACTTCTAAGAAAGTACCCGTGTTTGCGAATCCGAAGAAGTAGAAGGTTGATTTGTTTCTCGTCTTAAGGTTTAAACTAGATCCATTTACTGTGACTTTAACTTCTTTATCCTTATCGATGATTTGATAGGATTTCTCTACGATACGCACTTTGGAATCAATCGTAGGAATAATCTTAACTCCGCCAGCGATCCATTCTATGGTAACACTGTCGATGTCTTGATCTAAGGTGACATCGCTTAAGATATTAGTAGGTTCACCTGTATAGATAGGATCGAAGTTGATGCCTCCGTTTTGAGCTGCTGAATAGAAGAAATAGGCTCCAATTGATCCAATAAACAACCATATTAGGATAACGATAAGATTCTTCGTTCTACTTCTCATGGTCATGACGGCTTAGGTTAAGAAAAGCCTTGGCGATATTAGAGATGGCAGAAGCGATGATGAAGATGATCCATGAGAAGGACCACCAATGATAAGTGAAGCTTACATAGAAATAGATGGCTAAGACGATAAGCCAGAAAGCTGAACTTAAGGCATCATACAGAGCCTTGTCTTTGTCTCTAGATGATTTCCATTCTTTGAAATCTTCGATCATGGTGTCGTCTTCTTTAAGATATTTAGGTTTACTGTTGAAATGGAAGACCAAGAGACCAGTCGCAATTGCGATCATCCCAAACATGATCATCAATCCCATTACTTCTTGATTTAATACTTCAGAACTGAAGATCAAGGCCATAGGGCTCATGATATAGATCATGACCGCGGCCGAGATAAACAAAGCGCTTGTTTTACGATCTTGGGCACTAGGGGCAGACAATACATGTCTTTCTTTTAGACTTTCAGTGAGTTCACTTAAGTCACCAATACCTGCGATGACAGCTGTATAGGCTTCGTCTTCGCTTTTGCCTGATCTTAGTTGGTCGTTGAATTTTTCGATAAGATTACTGATAAGTTCTTCTTGCATATCTGTGGATTTCTTTGTTTTAGGGACATCCTCGAATGCACGGTTGATGTAGGCTCTAATTTTTGTGATCATGGTTTCTCCTTTTCTAGATCAATGTTTCGATCAATGTTTTCGCATCTTCCCAATCTTTACGGTTTTGCGAATACAGATTCCTGCCTTCAGTTGTGATGGCGTAATAGCGTCTTCTAGCACCTGTTTGCTCATCTCCCCAATAAGAGAGGATGAGTCCAGCAGTCTCTAGTCTTCTGAAGGCAGAGTAGAGGGTAGCTTCTTTTAATTCATACTGATTGTTTGTTTTCTCCTGGATGGCCTTGTTGATCTCATAGCCGTAACTGTCTTTATCTAGTAGTTGGCGTAAGATGATGGTCTCGGTATGACCACGCAGGAGTTCTGAAGTAATGTTCATAGTTGTCTCCTTCCATAACCCAACTTTAGCATTATATACTTCGCCTGTCAAGGTATATATTGAAATAATGTAAATATTTTTGTAGAGTATCTATTTTTAGTGCAGTAACGGGGATAAGGGGAGGGGTAAGAGGACATATAGATAGGGTCAGCTTGTTAAAGAAAGATACTTTTGTACGTGATCTAAGCAATTTTTAGACGTGCTCACAAAGTGCTCAAAAACATTTGTTATTTTATTAACAAACTTATTGACAAGATCAAAGCCATCTTCTACACTGAATATGAAAGGTGATTCATATCTCATAAAGGTAAATAATTATGTTAAAAGGAATATCGATTCAAGACTTGAAGTTAGGCCAAAGTTCATCCTTTACCAAGCAAATCACTAATAAGGATGTTCTTTTGTTTGCGGAAGTTTCAGGGGATGATAACCCAGTTCACGTGAATGAAGAGTTTGCTCAGACGACTATGTTTAAAGGACGCATCGTTCATGGAGCTTTAGTAGCGTCGTTGTTCTCTAAGGTTTTAGGAACACAGCTACCTGGAATGGGTACCATTTATTTAGGACAGGAATCTAGATTCATGAAACCTGTTCGTATCGACGAAACCATCACAGCGACGGTCACCATCATCGAAATCATCGCTGAAAAGAATCGTGTCATTTTAGAAACCATCGCTAGAAACAGCGCTGGTGAAATCGTAGTCAGTGGTAAGGCAACAGTCTTAGCCCCAAAAGAAGAGGCTTAAGATGGACTTCAATCTCTCTAAACGTCATCTATTACTTCAGAAGTTGTATCGTGATTTCGCAGAAAAAGAAGTTAAACCCATCGCTCATGCGATCGATGAAGAAGAACGCTTTCCAGTAGAGACCGTTGAGAAAATGGTCAAGGCTAAAATGATGGGGATTTGTTTCCCTACTGAACTCAATGGATCAGGTGCAGATACCTTGGCTTACATCTTAGCCATCGAAGAACTGAGTAAAGTATGTGGAACGACAGGCGTCATCCTAAGTGCACATACTTCATTAGGAGCTCATCCGATCTATCAATTTGGAACAGCTGCCCAAAAAGAAAAATTCTTGACGAGATTATGTAATGGATCTGCGCTTGGGGCTTTTGGTTTGACCGAACCTAACGCAGGTACAGACGCTGCTGGTCAACAAACCGTTGCGGTGAAATATGATGATCATTATCTGATCAGTGGATCTAAGATCTTCATCACCAACGCAGGATACGCTGACATCTATATCATCTTTGCGATGACAGACAGAAGCGTAGGAACCAAAGGGATCTCTGCCTTTATCCTAGAGAAAGACATGCCTGGTTTTACAGTAAGTCCAAAAGAACTCAAACTAGGGATCAGAGGATCATCCACCTGTGAACTCGTATTTGATAAAGTAAAGGTTCCTCTTGATAATCTATTAGGAACTGAAGGAATGGGCTTTAAGATCGCGATGAGTACTTTAGATGGTGGTCGTATTGGGATCGCAGCTCAAGCTTTAGGTATTGCCCAAGGTGC
>CAIXIN010000266.1 GCA_903919545.1 uncultured bacterium
ACCTTAGTGACCATTGAAGTCACTGGTCCAGAAGACGTCATGTCTTTCGTCCAAGACTATCTAGAAACGTATTTTAGAAACATTGAAGTTGAAGTCAATGTGATGGTCAAACAAGAAGCAGAAGGATTCAGTGTCATGTTAGATGCAGAAAACAATGCAATCTTGATTGGTAAAGCAGGTCAAACCCTACAAGCCATCAATACTGTTGTAAGAGGCGCTGTCAATTCGCACTTCAAAGGCAAATTCAATGTCTTAGTCGACATCAACAACTATAAACAAGATCGTTATGAAAAGGTCAAAGCCTTAGCGGACAGAGTAGCCCGTTCAGTGTTGAGATCCAAGACGACAGCTACCTTAGATCCTCTTCCTAATGATGAACGTAAGGTCATTCACCAGTATCTCAGTGAAATGCCTCATATCAAAACGGAATCCATCGGAGAAGGCAATCAACGTCGACTCAAGATCGTTTACGATAAAAACAAAAACTAACAGCCTTAAGGCTGTTTTTTTATGGATTATGACATCTAGAGTGTAAATATGCTAAGAAAATTAATTATATTAAAAAAACAAAAAACTGCGTGAAATGCTTAGAATGGATTTTGGGGTGTGTTGAGAAAAGCGAAGTCCCTTTGTAAAATGTCATAGTGGTACAAACAAGGGAGAAGCAACATGCTGGGGTGTGTTGAGGAAAGCGAAGTCCCTTTGTAAAATGTCATAGTGGTACAAGCAAGGGAGAAACAACATGCCAAGCAATAATAGTAAATACACGCCGGAGTTCAGGGAAATGAGGGTCAAATATATTCTGAATCAAAATATCACATCGACTCAAACGGAGGAAAAGATTAGAATAGGAATAGGTCGACTTTTGTAGAATTACAAGTGATAAAAACTGGCCATTAAGTACCTTTTGATAAGGGAATTCCACGACCCAAAAGGTTAAAGAAACCTGAGTGGACTTGACTATAATGCATAATTAAATCAGAGAATACAAGTGGAAGTACAATCTTTCTAATTATGTGGAGTTTAAGTGATCAAATTAAGCGAACTATAGACTAACATAGATTTGAGATAGAAGGTAGAAAATATAAATTGGTTTTTGAAAAGCAAAATCACTTCAATATTCTCTATGGTATTGCATTTAATAATTTTGTTATTAAGATTTAACACTTTCTTAACAGGTCATTGATGAATGAGGATGATCATAAACTTATGATATGGTTATGAACAACATCTCCCTTTCCTCCATAAACTCAAGATCTTCTCAAGATCGATTTGAATTCCCAACGATACGGGACAGTATTTTCTATTATGAAGATCTTATGGGACCTCAAAGTAAGGAAAAAGAAATCATTACGATCCTAAATGAGGAATGTAATCCTAGTTTCGCAATGAATACGATCTTTGATGAGACCATGTTAAGAAACAACCATACGATAGAAAACAAAGAACGTGAACTTAAGATCAAACAACTTCTAGAAAGCATAGATACTTTTCATAAAGAAGACCCTAACGACTTTTAACCACGACGATAAAACCTTATAATGAGTCTATGAACAAGCGTCGTCTCTTAAAAACCTTTTGGAATGGGCTCAATTCGATCGAAGACAGGATCGCTCTTTTAGACAGTGGATCTCCCGAGATCAGTATCTTACGCAATCTAACCTATACAAAATACACTAAAGATAATCAAAGCCTTGATCTGCTTTATCCACTTGAAGAAAGCGAAAGCTATCCTGTGATCCTTTTGGTTCATGGGGGAGGATTCGTAAGCGGGAATCATACTCGATTCTATCTGGATTATGCGGCTCGTTTGGCGACTCATGGCTTTGTGGTGGCGAATGTGAGCTATCGTTTAGCGGGAGATGTGGCTTATCCTGCCCCCATAGAAGATCTCTTTGGAGCTTTACGGTACTTAATTGAGAATGAATCCAGATATCACCTTGATATGACACAATGTTTTGTGGTGGGTGAATCGGCTGGAGCTACCTTAAGCAGTTTATTAGGTGCCATCTTAAATAATCCTAAACTTAAAGCTCTTTATCCTTTCGCTTTTGAGTTCAAATTAAAAGGAATGGGATTAAGCTGTGGAATCTATGATTATGCGTCTTTTCTATCTGATCTAAAATGGGTCCCTTATCGAAAAGCGACTATAGCGGAGATCTTTATGAGACAAGATTTTAAGAATCATCCCTTGTATCGATCAGCTTCTCCTCTACAACTCATGACGTCTGAGTTTCCACCGAGTTATCTTATGACTTCTGCCTGGGATTTCTTAAGTCCACAAACACAACGTCTAAGAAAAAAATTCATCCAAGAGAAAATACCTTTCGTGTATGATTATTACCCCTTAAGAATGATGTTGCCTCATAGTTTTCATACGAAATTCTTCTATCCTCAAAGTAAAGTAGCTATGACTAAGATGATTCTTGTCTTTAAGGACCTCATGAAGACAGACAAGCTGTCTTGAATTGCGTTATAATAATAAATATGAAACTGATCGTAGGACTGGGTAATCCAGGTAAAGAATATGCATTAACACGACACAATGTCGGTTTTATGGTCGTCAATGCGCTTATCAATGACTTAGGTTTGAAAGTTCAAGCCAAATTCAAAGGAGAAATCGCTCAAACATCCATCAATTCTGAAACGGTGATCTTTTTAAAGCCTCATACCTATATGAATGCTTCTGGAGAATCTGTAAGATTAGTGATGGATTTCTATAAGATCGACGTCAAAGATATCTTTGTGATCTATGATGATCTAGATCTACCAGTAGGTAAAGTACGTTTACGTGAAAAAGGGAGTGCTGGTGGTCATAATGGGATGAAGTCGATCATTCAACATTGTGGTACCCAAGACTTTCCTAGATGTAGATTAGGGATCGATAAGAACCCAATGTATGAAACCGTAGATTATGTCTTAGGTAAGTTTTCTAAACAAGAAGAAGACGGTGTCATCGAAGCCATCTTGAAAGCCAAGAAAGCGGCCTTGGATTTTCCTAAGATGAGCTTTACTGAACTGATGAACCGCTACAATAAAGAATGAAAGCAATCCTAGATCGTTTAAAAAACGAAGCTTTGATCCGTGACTTTTCTCAAAGGAAAGTCACTTTTTCGCATCTTAGTTTAATGCAGGAAGCTTTATTGGTTGCGTCTTCGTTTAAGTTTTATCCTCAAAACATGATCATCATCAAGTCTAATCTCTATCAAGCTCAACACTTAGTAGAGAAACTACAACTCTGGTTACAAGACGATGTCTTACTCTATGCGGCTGAAGAATCCTTGCGTGTAGAAGCCATAGCCGCATCACCAGAGCTCAATGTAGGAAGGATTGATGTCTTATCGAGAGTTCAAAAAGAAGCGTTTAAAGTCGTAGTAACGCATGTAGGGGCCTTTTTAAGATACCTTCCACCTGCTCAACAATTTCAAAACTTAACCATTGATATTAAACTCAATCAAGTGATCCAACCTATGCTTCTATTTGAACAGTTTAGACAGATGGGCTATACAGAAACCAATCGAGTGGATCAACCCTGTACAGTCGCTCATCGAGGCGGCATCATCGATATCTTCCCTGTCAACAGTGAGATCCCTATTCGATTAGAATTCTTCGACAATGAGATCGAAAGTATTCGTAGTT
Organism: uncultured bacterium; assembly: GCA_903919545.1. Taxonomy (GTDB): domain Bacteria; phylum Bacillota_I; class Bacilli_A; order Erysipelotrichales; family Erysipelotrichaceae; genus UBA2212. The sequence continues at coordinate 3,640 of CAIXIN010000266.1, forward strand.
TTGATTTATCAACTCAACACTCTATTGAAGCTTTAGAGTCTATAACGGTCCAGCCTGCCAGTGATCTTTTGTTTACTCAAGAAGAGATCTCGTTTTTAGAGACAAAATTAGCTAAGCTTGTGAGTGAACGAGAAGGAAAAGAAGGCACTGAGCTTTTAAAAGAGACCTTAGAGAATGATCTTGAGTTGATGAGACTCAAGTTGAAAGAGAACCATCTTTATCGATACAGAGCTTTATTAGACAACAGTCAAACTTTGATCGACTACGTAAAAGATCCTTTAGTGATCGCTTCTACGCTAGAAGATGTCAAAGAACACAACACGATACTTCATGAGGAGACCTTAGATTATCTCTTAGAATTGGTTACTGATCATAAAGCTTTGCCTTTCTTTGAAGTCTTTGCGGATTATCAACGTATTATTCATAAGGTTAGGACCAATGATCTTCGTCGATTCGAAACGACGCATAATCTACATCTTCCTTTTAGAGAAATCGATGTTCCATCTCAATCTTTACTTCAACACGTGAAAATGATCAGTGAAGATCTTAAGACGAAGACCGTTGTCTGTTGTCTAAAAGACGCTGAAATCAAACAGTTGATTCCTTGTCTACAAGAAAACGGCATCACCTATTCTTTACGTTTAAAGGATCTTGATGAGCCTCATTTGATCGTTATCCTACAAGATCTCGATGAAGGTTTTGAGTTGATCTCTCAAGATATCATCGTTTATAGCTCTAAAGAATTGTTTAATCATAAGGTCTTTATTGGACGATACAACACCAAGTTCAAAGAAGCAGAGACCCTACATTCTTATCAAGATCTACAACCTGGGGACTATGTGGTCCATCATCAACATGGGGTAGGTAAATACATTGGGATCATCACGAAAGAAAGCGAAGGCCAACATCGAGATTATCTACACATTGTGTATCGTCACGATACTTCATTATTTGTACCTCTAGAACAGTTTCAACTGGTTCGTAAGTTTGTCTCTAAAGAAGGGGTTGTACCTAAGCTTCATACTTTAGGATCAGGTGAATGGAAGAAAACCAAGGCAAGAATCAAAGAAAACGTCTTGGATCTTGCGGAACGTTTGATTGCCTTGTATGGCCAAAGAGAGACCGATATTGCCCCTGCCTTTGGGCCAGATACCCAGATGCAGAAAGATTTTGAAGCTGAATTTGAATATCCTTTGACTCATGATCAAGCTACCGCCATCACTGAAATCAAAAAAGACATGATGAGTACCGTGCCTATGGATCGTTTATTATGTGGTGACGTAGGATTTGGGAAAACGGAAGTCGCCATAAGAGCGGCCTTTAAAGCAGTCATCGAGAAGAAACAAGTAGCGATCTTATGTCCTACGACCATCTTATCGGCTCAGCACTTTCATACATTCTCTCATCGATTCGCTAATTATCCGATCTCAGTTGCCTTGCTTAATCGTTTCGTTCCAGATAATCAAGTCAAAACCATCCTACATGCCTTAAAAGAAGGCAAAGTCGATGTGTTGATTGGAACCCATAAGCTTTTATCTAAAAATGTCGAGTTTAAAGATTTGGGACTCTTGGTTATCGATGAGGAACAACGCTTTGGGGTCGAACATAAAGAAAAAATAAAAGAAATAAAGACAGGAGTCCACGTCTTATCGCTCAGTGCGACACCTATTCCTCGTACCTTACAGATGTCTTTGGTTGGGGTAAGATCACTTTCTCAACTCGATTCTCCTCCACTAAATCGTTTACCGATCTTGACCTATGTGATCGAAAAGAATCGAGCCGTCATCAAAGACATCATCCAAAGAGAACTAGGAAGAAAAGGCCAAGTCTTTTATCTCTACAATAAGGTCGAAGATATCCTACAAGTCGCCGCTAGATTAAAAATGGATCTGCCTGACGCTGAGATCGCTGTCGCTCATGGGCAGATGCATCGAGATGAGATCGAAGATGTGATGATGCGCTTTACCAACAATGAGGTCAATGTCTTGATCTGTACCACCATCATTGAGACAGGGATCGATATCCCTAATGCGAATACGATGATCATCGATCAAGCGGATACTTTTGGTTTATCTCAGCTCTATCAAATCAAAGGAAGAGTAGGTCGATCAGATCGATTGGCCTATGCATATCTTATGTATAACCCTAAGAAACAACTTTCTGAGATCGCAGCGAAACGTCTTCAATCGATCAAAGAATTCACTGAACTGGGCTCTGGTTATAAGATCGCGATGAGAGATCTTACCATCAGAGGTGCAGGTGAAATGTTGGGGGATATGCAGAGTGGTTTCATCGATACAGTAGGGATCGATATGTACATCGAGATGCTTGAACAAGCCATCAAAGAAAAGAAATCAGGGATAAATATCCCTGAACAAGATCCCGTCATCAAGACCCCTATGGGAATCGACGGATATATCCCATCTACTTTTGAACATAAAGATTTCGAAAAACTAAGTCTATATCAAACCATAGAAAAAGCCGATACTGAGTTTGCCTTACGTAAGCTTCAAGAAGAAACCACAGACCTTTATGGGAAGCTTCCTAAATCAGTTCAGCTCTTATTCGAAAAGAAACGTTGGGAACTCTTATTGAATTCACCTATCATCGATTCTGCGAAAGAGCTTAAACATCAGATGATGTTGACCTTTACTAAACATTGGTCTTCGTCGATCGATGGGGTCAAGCTCTTTGAGAAGATCACTTCAATCTCGCCTTCGATTACTCTAAAGTATACCCATGAACAAATCGTTTTGATTATCCCTAAACAAGATGATTGGCTCTTTCTAGCCACATCTGTTTTAGTTGCCAGTACGAAAGTACCTCAAAGGAGTTAAAATGCGCATTGATCTCTATCTAAAAATAGCCCGTTTGGTTAAACGACGTCCCATCTCAAAAGAATTGGCCAACCAAGATCGCATAACCATCAACGGAAGACATGCGAAACCATCGACGGATGTCAAAATCGGGGATGAGATCGATCTTTACTTCGGTCATAGACATTTAAAAGTCAAAGTCTTAGAATTAGCAGATTCGATCAAGAAAGCCATGTCTATGACACTGTATGAGATCCTCATCGATGAGCGGATTTATCCCCAAGTTGATGAAACTCAACCTAAAACACTTGATTAAGATGAACACAAAGGTATAATGAACTTACCATGACCAAAACTAGAAGACGTTTCAAATTTAAATCAATAGGTATCGCTTTGTTTTTCTTTGCTTTGTCTGGAGCTTTAATGGTTCCAATCGTCGAAGAAATCATGACCACCATCGCTTTAAAAAAATCCTTGGATGAGGTCAATACCAAGCTGAGTGCCTTAAGTGTTGAAAACGAGAGCTTGACTCTACAAAGAGATAAACTCTTAGATACTGATTACGTGATCAGTTACGCCAGAGGCATCTATATGCTTTCTAAGGATACTGAAAAAGTCTATTACTTCAAAGACAATACCGTTAAGTAGAGTGAACATCGTTCACTCTTTTTCTTGTTTGGCATTAATCTATAATAATAGACATAGAAGTGATAAAATAAGAAAGCAACAAGGAGAACACAATGAAAAAACCAGTCGTACTGATCGTAATGGATGGGATCGGTTATACAGACAATAGTTACGGAAACGCCGTAAACAATGCCTATACCCCAACCCTAGACGAACTCGAAAAAACAGCAGCCTTTACAACCATAAAAGCCCATGGGACAGCCGTAGGCTTGCCTTCTGATGAGGATATGGGCAACTCTGAAGTAGGTCATAACGCCATAGGCTGTGGACAGATCTACGCTCAAGGCGCTAAGCTCGTCAATG
>CAIXIN010000267.1 GCA_903919545.1 uncultured bacterium
AAAAGATTACCACCTTTAGACACTTGTCGTATCTTAGGTTTTAATGAGAAAGGCAGAGCTCATCTTAAGGTTCTTCAAGAAGAAGAAGTGAAGATCGCATCGAGATACAATCAAATGCCTTTGCCTTATCGTACTTTAGAAACACGGTCGACGATCGCCTATGCTTCTGTATTAGATATTAAAGAAAGAAACGCATTGGTTCAAAGAGAAATCGAAGGACCTGTGATAAAAAAAGACTAATTAGTCTTTTTTGTTTTTAGAAGATTGTTCAAGATCACGTTTGATCTTGGTGGTAGAAACACCTTCAGTTCTTGGTAGATAAACGACTTCACAAAGATCCGTGAGATAATCGAATTTACCTGCCCAATCATCACCTATGGCGAAGATATCTACTTGATACTTTACGATGTCGCTTCTTTTCTGTTCCCAATCGGATTCAGGAATGACCAAATCGACATAGCGAATCGCTTCCAACATCATTTTACGTTCAGCGTATGAATGATATGCCTTCTTACCTTTAAATTCATTGATCTCGTCAGTAGATAAGGCTACGATCAGATAATCGCCTAAGGCTTTAGCTCGTTTAAGTAAACGAATATGACCCCAATGCAATAGATCATAGGTACCATAAGTTATGACGCGCTTCATTTATAGCTCGACGTTATGATAGACATTCTGAACATCATCGATGTTGTCGAGCATGCTCATGAGTCGATCAAACATTTCTTTGTCTTCGCCTTCTACACTGACCATATTTTGAGGAATCATCGTGTTTTCTAAGACATCGAATTCTACCTCAGGAATCAAAGATTCAACAGCTGTTTTAGCCGCATAAAGAGAAGTAGGCGCTACAGTAACCGTCATGATGTCTTCTTCGACTTCTATGTCTTGGACATCGACATCATGTTCAACCAAGCAATCCAACATGGCTCCATCATCAGTGTACTTGAAAGATAAGATCCCCACATTATCAAACATATGGGATACAGATCCACTTACACCCATCTTAGATTTGCTTTTGGTAAAACAAGTTCTAACTTCACTGACCGTACGATTGACGTTATCCGTTAAACATTCAACGATGATGTTGGAGTTATTAGGTCCAAAACCTTCATAACGAACACTGGTATAGGATTCATCTGATCCACCTTTGGCTTTATCGATGGCTCTTTTAATGACTTCAGCAGTGACCTGATTGGCCTTGGCTTTTGCGATGATCTGTTTTAATCCTTGATTCATTTCTGGATCAGGGACTCCCGCTCTGGCTGCCATATAGATTTCTTTTCCGAATCTGGCATAAATTTTTGTTTTTACGGCGTTGGTTTTAGCCATCGCAGCTTTTCTTACTTCAAATGCACGTCCCATGGGTCTTACCTCTTTTGATTTTTATAACGCACTCATTATAAACAAATTCATCTTCATTTACAATCGTCTAGGATCTTAATAATGCTCCACATTGGTTCTTTAAGGCTTCTAAGATCTTAGCGAAATGGATTTGTATTTCTTCTTCATTGAGCGTATGATCCGCAGCTTGGAAGGCAATACTCAAAGCTAAGGATTTCTTACCTTTTTCGATATGTTCTCCTGTATAGACATCAAAGACTTCAACGGATTTAACCAAAGATTTGGCACTTTCCATGATGACCTTTTCGATCGATGAAGCACTCACCTCTTCACTTACCACCATCGCAAGATCTCTTAAAACCACAGGCACTTTAACGACTGAGTTGTATTTAATCTTGGCGGCTTTGGTTTTAAGTAAAGGCTCGATGTTTAATTCTGCCATTAAGATCGATTCGATTCCTAATTTTTGAGCCATGAGTGGATGTATCCTACCCATGATCCCTAAAACTGTTTTATCTAAGGTCACTTTAACGCTTTGATATGGATGAAAGAATGGATGATCCGTTACTGCTTCACAGCGAATTCTTCCTAGACTATAACCATTTTCACTTAGTATATTTTCAACGATGCCTTTTAAACTATAGAAATCAGCTTCACGGGTTTCTTTCTGCCAACGATTGATGGTGATCGATCCACTTTGAACCAAAGCGATCCTTTCTTGACAGTGATCGATGTGACTTAAAGTCGAGATCTCAAAGATTTGGAAGTCTTTGATCTTATGGGATTGATTATAGACAACTGTCTCAAAGACACTGTTTAATACATTATTTCTAATGTATTGTCTTTCATCTGATAAAGGAGAAATCAAAGACAAAGGATTATCTAGTGGATATACACCTTCTATAGTCTTATCTTTGTTTACCAAAGTATAGGTAACAATCTCATTCATCCCAAAACCGACACATAAGGAACGTATCTTGTTTCTAAGCTGTTGTCTTTCATCATAACCACCTTGAGTCATCGCCATGGCTGGTAAGGTTCCTTTTAGATTACCATACCCAACAAAACGCCCTACTTCTTCGATCAAATCTTGAGCCACTTCAATATCTAAACGAGTCGTAGGAATATGACATACGATCATCTCTTTTTCCATGATTGGATTAAAACCTAGAGCTTTAAAGATCTCTAAATCTTTTTCTAAAGGATAAATATCTCCAAGTAGATCGTTGATGTGTTGAGGATGAACTTTAACGATTCGTTTCTCTGTTTCAGCTGTCCCATAAATAACTGTACTTTCGATTTCTTTAGCATCTGCCAATTCGATCAACAATTGAACTGAACGCATAACTGCTTTATGAGCTGCGTTAAGATCCAAACCTTTTTGAAATCTCAATGAGGCTTCTGTCATTAAATTAACTCTTCGTGAGGTATGACGGATCTGATAAGGTGCGAATTGAGCAGCTTCTATGACGATTCCATGGGTATTCTCATCGATCTTACTGTCATCTCCACCCATGATCCCAGCCAAGCCGATGTGTTTTCCTTCACAGGTAATGACAATGTCTTCTTTATGAAGATGGATATCTGATTCATCTAGGGTCTTAACGATCCCCAATTGATTGTCTTTAACGGTGATCTCTAAAGCTGCCAATTTAGCCGCATCATAGAAATGCATCGGTTGACCTGTCTCAATCATAACGTAGTTTGAAATATCGACAACATTATTGATGGATTTGATCCCTACCGCATTTAAAGCTTGTCTCATCCATAATGGCGAAGGTTTTACCGTTAGTTTACCAATCTTCTTACCAATAAACAGAGGACATTTTAGAGTTTCTGACGCTACTTTTAGTTGAGTAGGACCACCAATCTTTTCAAAGTTTAGATAATCTGGAAGTTTGACTTTGCGATTAAACAGAGCCCCTACTTCAAAAGCCAATGACCATAAGGCATTACAATCAGAACGATTAGGTGTCAATTTGACCTCAAGGATCACATCATCTAGACCCAAATACGCTAGTGGATCTGTACCGACGATCGCATCATCACCTAAGACTTCAATACCTTCTTTTTGGGTATCTGATAAAGTTTTTGGATCGACGCCTAATTCTAGAAGTGAACAGATCATCCCATTGGATTCTACCCCTTTGATGAGGGTCTTCTTAATGGTGATCTGAGGCAATACTGAACCATTTTGAGCGACGATGACTTTTTGACCTGCTTTGACGTTAGGAGCTCCACAGATGATAGTCAAGACTTCTTTCCCAATATTGACTGTTGTCTTACTTAAATGATCTGAATCAGGATGAGCAACACAGGTCAAAACTTCACCGATGACCAGTTGTGTTCCTTGAGCTAAAGATGTAGATCCTTCTACTTCTAGACCCGCTAGAGTTAATCGATCCGCTATTTCATTGGCACTGATACCTTTAAGATCGACATAGTGCGATAACCATTTGATGCTTGTTTTCATGTGTTTCTCCTATTCAAACCGTGTAAACGTCGATAAGAAACGTAAATCATTGGTGTATAAATGACGGATATCATCGATCCCATACTTTAATAAGGCAACTCTCTCAACGCCTAAACCAAAGGCAAAGCCACTTACTTTTTCTGCATCGAAACCAGCCATTCTAAGCACATTTGGATGAACCATCCCTGCGCCTAAGATCTCGATCCAACCTGTTTGATGACAAGTAGAGCAGCCTTTTCCATTACAGATGTGACAAGACACATCGACTTCAACGGAAGGTTCTGTAAACTGGAAATATGAAGGTCTAAAACGAATGACCCTGCTTTCCCCAAACATACGTTTCGCCAAAAGTTCTAAAGTACCTTTAAGATCCGCTAATGAGATCTTTTCACCAACCACCAATCCTTCGATTTGAACGAATTGGTGAGAATGGGTCGCATCATCATCATCTTTACGATAGACCTTACCTGGACAAATGACCTTCACAGGGGTCTTCCCATTGTATTCTTCTAAGGTACGAGTCTGTATCGCTGTCGTATGGGTTCTTAATAGCCAGTCCATATTGATGTAGAAAGTATCCTGCATATCTCTTGCGGGATGATCTTGAGGAATATTGGCTCTTTCAAAGTTATAGTAATCACGTTCAACTTCAGGTCCCTCTTTGACGAGATAGCCCATGGCGATAAAATGCTCTTCGATTTCTTTTTGGACCAAGGTCAATGGATGAAGGGTCCCAACTTTAAGTTTGGTCGCAGGTAAAGTAAGATCAATCTTATCTTTCTCTAAGTTACTTAGGATGGATTGTTGATGAATACGCTCTTGAGCTTCAGAATAAGCTTGTTCCAAGGTTTGTTTCAACACATTGACTTTGGCTCCAAACTTAGGCTTCTCTTCTGCGATGAGATCTTTCATCTGAGCCATAAGACCCGCAACCTTACCTTTTTTAGAAAGATAGGTGTTGTAGATCTCTTGAAGTTCAGTCTTATCGGCTGCTTTGTGTAAAGCGTCTAATGCTTCTTTGAGTAAGTTTTCCATGTTTTCCTCCGGAAAATAAAAAAATCGTCCCTACAGGAACGAAATGATCGCGGTACCATCCTGCTTTGTCTTTCGACACAGCTCAATCCTATAACGGCGGATCCGTGAGTGATTAGCTCCTCTTATGGGGTGAATTCTCGATAATAAGGCACTTTCAGCGTTTGTGTCTCTCTCTAAAGGGCTCGATACTATTTCCCACTGCGATTTCTAAACCATTATACCAAATCCAAATTAAAGTTCAATCATTTACGGAAATGATGACACAAGATGCCGGCTGCGATCGCTACATTAAGCGATTCAAATGAAGAACTCTCGATTTTGAGTTTCTGATCACACAAATCTAGGATTTCCTTTGAGACACCAGCACCTTCATTACCTAAGACAAGAGCCATAGGAAATTGACGTTTAACTTCTGCTAAAGAAACAGAGTTTTCTAATGTGGTCCCATAGACTGTAACACCAGATTTTTTTAGGTCCTTTATGGCTGAAGCTAGATCCATTTGAACCAATTCGATATGGAAAAGAGCGCCTTGGGTTGAACGAATGACTTTTTCATTCGTATAATCAACACAATCTAATGAACAAATGATCTTATCAAAGCCAAAAGCAGTAGAGGTACGAATGATGGTTCCTAAATTGCCTGGATCTTGGATTCGATCACAGATAATGATACGTTGAGGATTGTGAGTTTCTCTTTGGCTTAAATGACATACTGCCATAATCGATCCAAGAGACTCTAAACGAGATACTTTTGAGAATACTTTATCACTTAAGACCACCGATTTGATTTCTGGATATGGATTCTCTCTTCCCATACTTAAAAGGATGAGATCTACCGCATTCTCAGATACGGCTTCTTCAACCAGATGGTCTCCTTCTACTAAGAACTGTCCAGCTTCTTGACGATTTTTAGTTTGATGTAAGGAGACCCAGTATTTAACTTGAGCGTTGGTAAGTGAATCGATGGTCATAAGTGTTTTCTTCTAGAGGGCTTTTACGACCGCTTGACAACGCGGGCATAATCCATCTTCTGCGTGAACATGAGTAACATTCCAACATCTAGGACAACTCATCCCTGAGGCAGGCGTGACGATGATACTTGTTTGATCTCCAACTTTGAGGTCGACTTCAGATACGATCAACCATTGAGCGAGATTAGGAACACTGTGTTTCAGTTTAGCATTTAGTGTTTCATTGACGGTGATCTCCACTTTAGCTTCAAGGGATTTACCTATGACCTTATCGGCTCTAGAAAGTTCTAATTGTTTAAAGACTTCAGATCTAAACTGAAGCAATTCGACCCAAGTTTCTGCTTGATCAACTTTGAAAGTCTTCATAGAGAAATCTTGAAGATGAACTGAAACGGAATCTGCTTTAAAATGATCCCAGATTTCTTCACAGGTATGGACCAAAACAGGTGCCAATACACGAGTTAACACATGGACACTTTCAAACAAGACACTTTGTACAGCCAATCTTGATTTCGATGTTTTTCCATCACAATACAGAATATCTTTCGTAAAATCGAGATAATACGCTGATAGTTCATTGGTCATAAGATTGCTGACACTGGTGATGACAGACTTATAATCATACTTCTCGTAAGATGTGACAGCTTCAGTTGCGACTTCATAGACCTTAGATAGGACATAAGCGTCAACTTCAGGTAATTCACTTAAAGGCAAAACATCTTTTTGAGAGAAGTCTTTTAAATTCGCCAACATAAATCTAAAGGTATTTCTGATCTTGCGATAGTTCTCTGTGACTTGTTTTAAAAGATCATCAGAGATTCTTACATCTGATTGATAATCGATACTGGCAGTCCAGAGTCTTAAGATATCAGCCCCAGATTGAGAAACAACTTTATTGGGTTCAACGGTGTTGCCTAAAGATTTAGACATCTTTTCGCCTTTCCCATCCAATACGAAACCATGAGATACAACGCTCTTATAAGGCGCATGTCCATAGACTGCAGTCGAAATGATGAGTGAACTATTGAACCAACCACGATACTGATCAGATCCTTCTAGATACAAGTCCACAGGAAGTACTCCTCCACGTTGTTTGATGACACCCGTATGAGATGATCCTGAATCAAACCACACATCCATGATGTCGGTTTCTTTTCTAAAAAGATTATTAGGTGAACCAGGATGCGTAAAACCACCAGGCAAAAGATCCTTGGCGTCTTTCTCAAACCAGATGCTTGATCCATGAGCTCTAAACAAATCTGAGACATGATCAAATACTTTTTGATCCATGATGACTGTGTCATCTTCTGCGTAGAAAATAGGTATAGGAAGTCCCCAAACACGTTGACGAGATATACACCAATCACCACGATCTTTGATCATGTTGTTCATGCGTAATTTACCCCAATCATTGACCCAATTGACTTGATCGATTTCGCTTAATAAAGCGCTTCTGATCTTCTCGATGGAGGCAAACCATTGGGTGGTCGCTCTATAGATGACAGGTTTCTTTGTACGCCAATCATGAGGATAAGGATGGACGATGGATTCTTTAGCGAGTAAACATCCCAATTCAGAAAGTTTCTCAATAACTGTAATGTTTGCTTTATCGACGAATTGTCCAACTAAGAAATCCCCTGCTTCCTCTGTCATACAACCTCTATCATCCACAGGACAAAACGCAGGAAGATCATATTTCATTCCCACATTAAAGTCATCTACCCCATGTCCTGGAGCCGTATGAACACAGCCTGTCCCATCTTCTTCAGTAACGTGATTACCTAAGATGACCAAAGAAACTCGATCATAGAAAGGATGCTTGGTTTCTATGCGTTCAAGTTGATATCCTTTGAAAGTCTTAAGCACTGTATAAGGTGCCAATTCAAACTTAGTCATCAAGCTTTCAACCAAGTCATGGCCAACAACTAGTTTTCCTTTTGTGGTATCAACGAGATCATATTTTAAGTTAGGGTTTAAACAAATGGCCAAATTGGCTGGGATGGTCCAAGGTGTAGTTGTCCAGATGACAAATTTATCACCTTTATCCAAGACCCCTTTCCCATCTGTGACGTCAAAAGCTACGAAAATGGTGTCGTCTTTTTTATCGTGATATTCGATTTCAGCTTCCGCTAATGCGCTTTCTGAAGATGGGCTCCAATAGACTGGTTTCAGTCCTTTATAGATCATCCCATCCATCGCCATTTTGGCGAAAACACTAACTTGTGCTGCTTCGAATTCAGGTTGTAAGGTCGCATAATAATGATCATAATCCCCTATGGTTCCTAAAGCTTTCATGTCGGCCATTTGGGTTTGGATCTGTTTTCTTGCGAAATCATCGCATAGAGCTCTAAACTGGGCCGTACTCATTGCTTTACGATTGTGGCCTTGTTTAGTGATGGCTGTCTCGATTGGTAAACCATGAGTATCCCATCCTGGAATAAAAGTCACTTGATTTCCCATCATAAAACGACTCTTTACGACGATGTCTTTAAGAATCTTATTTAAGGCATGTCCAATATGAATGTTTCCGTTGGCGTAAGGAGGTCCATCGTGTAAGACAAAAGGAATCTTGCCTTCTCTAGCCTTGACCATTTCATCGTATAAACGATTCTTCTCCCAACGTGCTTGAAACTGAGGTTCTTTCTGAGTTAGATTACCTCTCATTTCAAATTGAGTATCCGGCATCAATAATGTGTCTTTGTATTCCATGTTTCTTTTTCCTTTCAAACAAAAAGCGTCCAATCTAAGGACGCTTAACGTGGTACCACCTTAGTTCGCTGTTGTTACAACGCACTCATTGCCTTAACGCGGCAGTTCGATTGCTTCTACATATCGAAGCAATGACTCACAAGGGATAACCTGACTGATTATGGGCTTTTTCTCACCATCCAAAAGCTCTCTGAACCGCCTCAGTCGGCGTTGTCTTGATCGTTGTCTTTATCTGATACTAAACTAATCGCCGGAATGACCGGTATTACGAAGTTATCAAGCGCCTTCGTTAACGCTTCTAACTGATCATGCATTTCTTTCTTGATGCCTTTGGCTTCTTTAGAGATGCGTGCGATTTCTACTAAGACGATCTTTGCGGTCGATAAGGCTTCCCTTACGATCGAATCTGCATTGTTTTGGGCAGAAGCAATCACAGAATTCGCTTCTTTAAGAGCCAATCTTGCGATATCATCTGCGGCTTTTTCTCGAACGCTAAGTTCTGAGAGTAGACTTTGATAGCGGGTCTTGATGGAGATCAACTGTTCATTGGCTTCCGCCATTTGTTTGTTGTAGGTTTCCAATTGATTTTTTAAGGTTTCTCGTTCAAAGGTCAAACGATCTAGAGTATCATCTACAGCGAATCGATCATAACCGCGTTTACTGATCCTAAATCTAGGTTTGGGTTCTGCCATAGGTGTTACCTCCTTAATACTCGGTATTATGCCACAAGTTTATGGCCTTTTCAAGTCGCTATTCTTCATCCTGATCTTGATCAAAGTTGATTTTCCCATGAACTCCGATGCTTTTTGGAGTACACAAGATCACGTTATGACCAATTTTCTGAATCGATCCATCTAAAGCGAAGATGACGCCTGTTAAAAAGTCGATCGAACGTTGCGCATATTCACGATTGAGTCGGTGTAGATTAACTACCGCAGCTTTCTTATCTTTTAGATATCGTGCGATGTCTTCTGCTTCATCAAAAGATCTTGGTTCAAAAAGAACCATCTTCGTATCAGCACTCACTTGAGTATTGAGTTTTTTATTGGATGGGGCTTCATAATCACTGAGTGCTTTCGCATCTTCTCCATCAAATTCAAGATCTTCTTGAACTGGAGCCACTAAATTCTTTACTTTATCTAACCATTTCATAGTTTCACCAACCTGTCTGTATTATATCACATCACCCATAACCCATAAAAAAGGAGTTCATTTGAACTCCTCAAGATTTAATTTTTTTGTGTCTCCAATAGACCATATCCACCGTCTAGTCGTTTATAGACAACTGAGATGTCTTTGTGTTCTTCATCGGTATAGATGAAGAAGGAATGACCCAACATTTCCATCTGCATGATGGCATCATCTAGGCTCATCTCTACTGCGACTATCGTTTTTGTTTTTACTGCTTTCGTCTTAGGTTCTTTTGTGGAATGCTCTGCCTCCATAAAGGCTTTAGACAACTTCTCACGATGCTTATGATTAAGTCTTGTCTTCATTCTTCTCAACTGATCTTCTAGTTTATCGACAACCAAATCTACTGCCGCATAATAATCTGCATGCTCTACTTCTGCTCTGATGAGGCCCACCTTTGTCAGGATCGTGATCTCAACTTTTAGAGTGTTGGGTTTAATCTTGACTTGGACATTGGCGGTGGTATCTTCATCGACCAAAATGAACTTTTCTAAGAATGAAAGTTTCTTTTCGGTCTTCTGAAGCATCCCTTCGGTTATGCTTAAATTCTGACCATGGATATGAAGTTTCATAAACACTTCCTCCTTATTTATATTATACGCTTATTGAATAAAGATACCCATCTTATGAATGACAATTTTGTGAACAAATCACGCAAAGTTATGGGATTTAAATGAGTTGTGATTTAAGAAAAGCAGCGATGTTTCCCCAAGCGATCAACTCGATTTCTTGTTGAGTGAAACCAACTTGAGATAAAGCTTTAATGAAGTTTTGAGAATCTGAGGCATTGTCTAGATCGATCCCATTTCTTTGGAAACCACTTAAGAAATCCATATAGTCGAAACCAATACACAGATGCTTTATCCCAACGAGATTTTTGATATATAAGGCATGTTTCGCTAAAGTCAAAGCTGTATTTTCACCTTCACTAAGTGAGATGAATCTCTTAGCGCTGACTAGACCTATCAATCCACCTTTTAGCGCAATGGCTTTGATCTGTTGATCGCTTAAGTTACGATCAACTTGAGACAAGGCTCGCGCATTGGAATGGGTCGCCATAACTGGTTTAGTTGACGTAGAAAGGATATCCCAAAAGCTTTTCTCATTGGTATGAGAGACATCGATGATCATATTGATCTTATTCATATGTTGAATCGCACGTTGACCTAAAGCTGTAAGACCTCGTAAAGGAGATCCTGAGATACCTGTAGATAAGGCATTCTCTTCATTCCAAGTCAAAGAACCTATTCTAATGCCTAAATAATACATCCAATCTAAAATAGATTCTGGATCTTCATGGATATAACACATACCTTCTAAAGTCATCAAAGCGTTGATCTTGCTTGGATGAAGATCACCACCTAGATAATGATGTAGATGATTGGAATTCAAAAGGATCTCTTCTTTAAGTTGAGTCACCATGGCTTTGGCTGTATCTAGATCTTCATCGCCCTTAAAGAAAGAAGCCATGCCTAAGCCATAGACTTCTCCTTTGATCCATTTATCTAGATGATCAGATTTTATGACGTCTGTTTTTCCTTCACAATGTTTCTCATAAACATCAACACCTATATCCGCATGTGTATCAAATATTTTCATATTAGTATATTGGATCGTAGAACTTCATCTCAGGTGAATTCTTCATTCCTGTATCATAGCTTAGATCGCGTGTAATGAGGTTTAGAGAGGCTTTAGGTTGAGATGAGTTCAGTATCCCATCGAGTGCGTAAAGCGCTGCCATAGCCCTATCTTTGGCTTTTAAATAGAGTTCAGGGAAGCTTTCAGTAGAGACAAGTTTATCATCGCAAGGATGAGCCCATGCTTTATGTTCAAGATTTAAAATATCATGTTTCTTATCGACTTCACCGATGACCATATGACCTGAGAATTCCCATAGTTTACCTGATGCTTTTTCACCCAATTGAACAGCTGGGAATTTTAAAGTATATGGATCATATAAAAGCTTAGCGATCTTTGTGGTCGCAACTAAACTATCCTCATAGACTTTCTCTGGGATATCGATCTCATACAGATCGATGATGATCTGACGATATAGGAAAGCAACTGCTTTTCTTGTTTGTACATTTGATGAGACAAAATCAGGCATATGGATGTTTTCTATTTTAAATCCTTTGACTTGGGTTACCATCAAGGTATCCAACATCGATTCAAAACGGAAGTGCCAATACTTCGTTTCTCCACTTCCTATGACCCCAGTCTTTGCGAAAATATAAGGATGAGCTGTTGAATCCAAAGCCCAATGAGACAAATGTCCCGCTAAAAAGACCGTCATGATTTCTCTAGTGCTTTCATCTTGGGTCGTTTGGATCACTCCTAAAGCACTTTGATAGAAATCATTGATCCTTCCAGAATGGACTTTGTTTCCTACATTCTTAAGATCATGGAGTTTATCTGCCTTTTCCCAAGGTAAGATCCTATAATAGAATAAAAAATCTGGTCCACTGGATCCCAAAGCATAGACTCTAGGATACTTCGCAATCAATGAAGTAAGCGATGGACAATCGATGGATTCAATCGCATCTTGGGCCAAAAAGGCATGAGTAATAATGTTAGGCATGTTTCCTCCTAGGCAACGATGGTGTTTAACCAGCTCAGTATCTCTACCATAGCTAAGGTATCCATCTTGCAGTATTTTAATAAGGCTTCTTTAATTTCATCTTCATCGTCATTGTTGACTAATGTTCTATAATGTTTCACAGCTTCTAGCCCATGACCTATCGATAAAGAGGCATAATTCAATTCAGGATTGATCGTTTGGATGATGTTCTTTAAGGTAAAAGACCCTTTCATCGCACTTAGATAAACAATGCCTTCGGTAAATAAGACCGCCAAATCGACCATACGATCGATGATTTGATCGAGATCTTCTTTATATTGAGGAAATTGATCCCCAAGTTCTCTTAAGCGTATAGATTCAGCCCCAAATGCGTTATAGGCTAAGACAGAACCTTCTTTTGGGGTATTTGAGATCAAAGATTGAATGAATCTTTCTCGACAATCTCCTGACTCTAGGAATTCATAATGAGCCAGATCTTGATCTCTTAGAATATGAAGTGAGTATTGAAAACATAAGACATCTAAAGGCTTCATACCTTGATAAGGTGGTATCCCATGGGTATCCCATTCAAAATCCATAAAGATCAAAGGTTGAGATAAACCCGATAACCAGTGTTTAAGGACCACTCTATCCGCAAATAAACCCCCATTACGATCCGCCATCAACTGAGCGAATTGTAGAGGGGTACCTTCTAAGCGTTCTAGTGGAACTTGATTAAGTTTTAGTATGCCTTCATTGATGAAGTTTCTTTTTTGGGAACTTTGAGTCAAGAAGAATATTGAATTTTGATCAAGCTCATATTGATTTTGAAAACAAGATTCAAAATGATCACAACGATTTAATGCAGGACATTGATCGATGGTCATCTTCATGGCTTCGTTTTCCATCACTTCATCCATCCCAGTAAGCGTTTCACTAAAATCAAACTTATGACTCTGTAATACAGAGGTGATGTTTCCTGCGGGTTTACCGTTTTGTCTGATGAAAGTATCTCTTAGAAGAAAACAGGATTCGATATCGAGTTCTTCCCCTCTGACATACTCAGGATTAAAGCTCATGACTTTGATTTGATGGATAGGATAGCCTAAACTTTCTAAGACCCAGATATGCATAGACAGGTAACGTTGATCTTCTACTTTAGCGTTAGAAGAAAGCGTCGTGAAATAGACATCGAGTCCATCTTGAGTTAAGTGTACCAGAGGTATCTTCACTCGTAATGAATGATGCTCAAAACGACCATTCACGACAGCTTTCTTTTTTTGTAGTCCTTCTTTGACAGCTTCAGGATCAATCGATCTATAGCTCTCAAAAACATCGGTCAAACCGACTTTCTTAACCAGGATGTCTGATAAGGACGCATTCATCTGGATAAACTTTTGAGGGGATTTTGACCCTTCCTGACGAATGGCCCAAAAAAGCTTTGGGCAGAATCCGTATTTTAAGACATCACTGACATGATACATTAGTGTGCCTGTTCAAATGGCGTATAGGACATATTGAAGGCTTCTGCGACAAATTGATTTGTACATTTCCCATTAAAGGTATTGATGCCTGATAAGACAGCTTTGTTTTTTGCGATAGCTCCTTCTAAAGTATTATTCGCAAGCAATAAGGCAAATTTCAAAGTTGCATTGGTTAAAGCCAAGGTCGATGTATAAGGCACAGCACCAGGCATATTCGCTACACAGTAATGAACAATCCCATCGACTTCAAAAGTAGGATTATTATGGGTCGTAGGATGAGTCGTTTCAAAACAACCGCCTTGATCAACAGCGACATCTACCATTACAGCACCCTTCTTCATCAATTTAAGGTCTTCTCTTTTGATCAAATGAGGTGCTTTAGCCCCTGGGATCAAAACTGCCCCAATGACCGCATCGGCCTTAGTGAGTTCTTCATGTAAAATAGCTGGAGTTGAATATAAGGTTTGGATCTTGCCTTCAAACAATTGATCCAATTCTTCTAGTCTAATCAAATTGGTATCTAGGATAGATACTCTAGCACCCATTCCTAAAGCCATAATCGCGGCGTTTGTACCAACTGTACCACCACCTACGATGACGACATAGCCTTTTGTGACCCCAGGTACGCCGCCCAATAAAACGCCTCTTCCCCCAAAAGGTTTCTCTAAATATTTCGCAGCTTCTTGAACGGATAGACGACCCGCAACTTCACTCATCGGTTTTAGTAGAGGTAAAGCCCCGTTGACTTCGATGGTTTCATAGGCGATCCCAGTGACTTTTCTCTTCATAAGTTCTAAAGTCAATTTTTCATTGGCTGCCAAATGAAGATAGGTATATAGAATAAGTCCTTCTTTCATCAAAGGATATTCTGCTTCTAAAGGTTCTTTGACCTTGACGATCATGTCTGATTGTGCCCAAACATCTGATGCTTTTTCGACGATCAACGCTCCTGCGTTTTTATAATCATCATCTGAAAAACCTGATCCTGAGCCTGCTAAAGTTTCGATCAATACAGTATGACCTGCTTGAAGATAACTTTTCACATGCATAGGAACCAAACCAACACGATACTCCTGAGTTTTAATTTCTTTGACACATCCGATTTTCATACTTTTCTCCTATTGTTTAAAGACCCCTGGTCTATACTTCCTGTACGAATTCGACACATACTGCTTCAGGCGCAATAAAGTCCTTGTTCAATAAGGTCAACTTACCAGTAATATGATCAATCGTAAAGACGACCGCATTATCACTGTCTTTATGAACTACAACACAATACTTCACATCAGGACTGAGATTGAAATCTCTAGGATGAACTCCTTCTGTCTTGATATTTTGGATCATTTCTGCTTTTTTTCCAGTCTCATCGAGTTTAAATACACTGATGGAATCATGACCTCGATTAGTCACATAAATAAATTTTCCTTTTTGATCGATTCTAATCGCAGCTCCACTCTTAATGTCTTGTTCATTGGCAGGTAAAGTACTGATGGCTTGAACTTGTCTTAAACCAAACCCATCATGAGCCAAGATTAACAGTTCACTGCTAAGTTCTGCGAATACATAGATGATGGGTTTCGTCGGATGAACGATCAAATGACGAGGTCCCTGTCCTTCTTTCGCAGAGAAAGTATATTTAGGATGAAGCATCAAATAAGGATCAAGACTATAAGCTACGACTCTATTTAGTCCTAGATCACAGACCAAGACCTCGTCCAATTGTTTAAAGTACTTGATGTAGTGGGCGTGAGATGATGGACCATATTCGATTTTTTGAATCAAACGAATTCCTTTTTTAGGGGTATAGGCATACGTAATGATGTTTCCTAGATGATAGTTCGCCGATAAAACCAATTTCTTATCTTTGACATAGTCTACGAAACAAGGCGTAGAACCATCTTGAAGCACTTCATTGACGAAAACACCTGCTTCATAGCAAGCGATTCCACCTTGTTTATCTTTTTGACTGACTGCGAATAAGCTATGATCTTGAATGGCGAAATACGTTGGATTCATTAAAGGAAATTTTAGAACCAGGTCACTAAGGATGCCTTGGTTAAACGATGCGGTATAGATGCCTTCACTATCGCGTTTGGTATACGTTCCAAAAATGATTTTCATGAGATCTCCTGTGTAACTCTATTATAGCAAAGAAAAAGCGGGAATTACCCCGCTTTAAACTTTAGCTCTTTTTGTTTTAATGGCAGCGTGTGCAGCAGCAAGACGCGCTATTGGAACTCTGAAAGGTGAGCAAGACACATAGGATAATCCCACTCTATGACAGAATTCAACTGAACTTGGATCTCCTCCATGTTCACCACAG
>CAIXIN010000268.1 GCA_903919545.1 uncultured bacterium
CAAGGGTTACCCCTTTCTTTCTTTTTAAATGAACAGGAATCACACCATACATAGGCCTTTCCTGATGTGCCCCTGTTCATTGTCTGAAGGAAATTTGTGAGGTTGGGCCAAATTTTTCCTGAAAATCCCCTCGCTTTTTTGATAGACTCGATCTTCTCTTAGGCAAGCCTTTGAGTTGATCGGTTTATCATATGAAGGACATGTGTTGCGAGCCATTGTCCAAGCTCTTTGACCAGGATGATTTTTTTGGCGCGAGTTCCTGTCTATATTTTGAGTTAGTTTTGGTTTTGCTGAACTCATCCTTTGTGTCGACAACATCATACCTAATCAGTAAGTATTTGTTGTCAATCAGCAATTGACAAATGAAATATTTTTAAGAATAAAAAAAGGTAAGCTCTTGCTTACCGTTTATATCTTCATCCACCAGGTTTGTTTATCTAGATCGATGACCCATTCAAAACTAGACATGAATCCACATCCTAGGATGCCTTGGATCTGTGATCCTAAAGTCATCTCCATCATTTGTGGAATATCATAGAAGAGTACTTCTGACTTTTTCTCAAAAGCTTCTAATGAATAGGTATGTCCATGAGTAGTAAAGTTACCTAACATAGGATGATAGTCTTCTACAGTAGAGACCACTTCTCCACTTAAGAGATTTCCCTTAAGATAGTTTAAGGTACTACAAGTATCGATGATGAGCTTATGGCTTTCCCCATTGGCTTTGACTTCAATGACAGGTAAGGTCAAGTGTTGACCTAAAAGATAAGCTTTGTATCCACTGAGATCAAACTCATCGCTTAAACGAGATAATTTTGAATTCTCTGGATTAAAATGCCACCTTGCCATCATCAATTGATCTGTCCCAATAAGACCAGTGACTTCGATCTTTAGATTTTCAGTAAGCTCTTCTAGCATTCCTGGATAAAGTTTCCCAATGGTATTACCCATTTGAGAACTTCCATAATGGATACTAAACGGTGAGCCTGTATCTACTAAATAGTTTTTTCCGTTTTCAATATACAATAAATATTCTGACATAATGTGCCTCCTTATTTGGCTTTGTTTTGGTTTATTTCTTGACTAAGGTTTAAACACTGAATCTAGAAGAAGCTCTTGGGATCTCCTCCCAATACGCTTCTTTAAACATACAGTGTTTTTTTACCATCTTCTTTTTGATGGGTTTCTTAATCAAGAAACTGCAGGAATCACAGTCCTTGGCACAAACCTTGGCGAAGACAACTTCGACTCGTTCTTTTGTGCCTTTGACGGTGTCCTTAGAGGTATGCTTGAAAAGTTTTCTCATTTCCCCCTCCACATGATACAATCACATTATAGAGACCTAGATTTAGTGTTAGGTCAACTGTCAATTGACAATAAGGGGGATAGTATGGATCCTAGGATGATTAGAAAATGTAGAGAATTTGTTGATAATCGTGAACTTCAAAAACAAGCCTTGGCGATGAGTTTGAAATTGCAGGTATTCAATGAGAATAAGTATGTAGAAGTTGGTAGACGATTGGGTGAACTAAAACCTTTTATCGATTATATCTACAACGATATAGAATCAAAGTATGGTACTCCTGCGAACTTTTATCAAAGTTGTGGTATCTCAAGACAAGTCTTCAATAATATGCAAAAGAATGACTATGATCCCATGTTGGAGACCGTTTATAAAATCCTTATTGGTCTAAAACTTAATATATTAGATGCTACAATTCTAATGGAAAACGCTGGGTATACTTTTACCTTTAAGACAATTAATCAATTGGTTATCATTTTCTGCCTTTTAGAGAGAATTTATAATCCGAATGATGTAGATGAACTATTGGTTAGTCTTGCTCAAAGAGCTTTATTTTCTTTAGAATAAGCGATCCTCACGGATCGTTTTTTAATGAGTTATAATTTTTTTGAGGACAAACAACTCTAGAAGGAGTTCTTTATCATTAGTGGTTCTAATCAAGCGATCAATATCTTCACCATAATTATCGCGAAGAGATTTTTTAATTAGACGAGTTTGTTGTTCAGTAGAAAGTCCATTTCTATTCATCCCAACGAAACGATATTCAAAATTACCTAATGAAACAAAGCAATAACCTTGTTCCTTTAGTAAATTTAAAGAGCCTATTACACTCTTGTGATCAGCGAGAAATTTATAGGCAACTTCGCTGATGTCTAAAATAACATCACGTTCGTTACGCTCAATTTGACCATCAACGACGTCTTTACAGTAAGGTAACATGTATTCTGCCATATTTGTTCCTTTTGATCTCATGGTGTGTGTCCTCCTAAGGCAGTTTTAGCTACCGGACGATAGAACTTCTTCCGGTTTCTATGAATACGGGCACTGCCTTTAACCGTTTCATAGAATTTACGCTTCTCTTCAGAAGTGAAGGCTAAGCGTGTTTTTTTAACATTCAGTTTCATTCTCTTTCTCCTTAGGTTGGATCAGTCTATTAATAATACTTAATAGTTGATCCATGGTTTCTGAGTCTAGTTGGTCTAGACGGATACTTGATGGGTGCGCAATCGCATATTTCAAGTTGGTGATGGTTTGTTCAATGTTTTTCATAGGGCTCCTTGTTTACACCAAAATCATAACCTTATTTGATTTGAAATTTGTCAATTCGCAATTTACATTTTTCTATGAAGTGATGTAATCATTTAGTGGTTTAATACAGTAGAACTCCTTATATGAAATGTCTCTAGGGTAGGATGGCTTAGGTATCACGTGCTTAGACGGTAGTTCACAACATCATAAGAGGTTTTCTATAATACGAATAGTTATGTAACTTAATTAACAAAAAAAGTGGTAAGTTTAAAATCTTTAGTAAGTGTTGTAAAATCAAAAAAGTGTGGTAACCCATAAGATTTGCCTTAAGTTTTAGTCTAGATTGCTCATAACTTAAAAATAAAAGAGATAATTTTGTATCATCTCTTTCGTTGCATATATAGGTCGTAAGAAATCGGTTCTATTTCTCTAAAGTGTGCAGATCATTAATGTTTCGAAGTAATTCGCTTGGATTGTCATTTCCAAATATTTGTCTTCCAAGCACAACAGTTGTTGCTCCTACTTTTTCGAGTTCAGGCAACATATCAATTTTTACTCCTCCATCTATCCAAATTTCTTTATTGGGATAGATTTTTATTTTGTCGAGGATTTTTTTATTAAAGACTTGATCTCGACCATCTGGTTCACTTGTTAGATACATTATGCAATCTACATCATCAAGAAGATATTCAAAGTTCATTATATTAGATACTGGATTTAGTGCGATACCTGCCTTAATCTTTAAACTTCTGATCATGTACAAAATCTCTCGATGATAGAGTTGATTCTCTACATGTATAAATATATGTGAGCAATTCATATGAGAGAGATCATCAAGGTACTTAGTCGGATCGCTTACCATCAAGTGTACTGAAAACGGTTTATCCGAAGCTAATCGAATTGATTTAATCATGGACATTCCAAAGCTAATATTTGGAATAAAATTACCGTCTTCAATATCAATGTGTAAGTTGTCATAACTCATACCTATTCTTATCAATTCTCTTTCAACATTTATGAGATTTGAAGATGCAATTGATGGAACTACCTTTATTTTAGAGATCATTTCTAAATTTCTTTACGATATCCATGAAGAATCTTACTCGGTTAACATCAACATGGTTTTCGAATTTGCCATCATACTTGAATGTGGTTCCAACAACAGCAGCATCGGCAATGGTTAATTGCTTAATTACATTATTGGGGTTAACTCCTGTGTTAGCGAAAATTACGGTAGTTGGGACTGCACTTTTTACCCGGATCAGTATTGCGGCATCCGTTTCAACGCCTGCTGTCAATCCAGAAACACATAATGCATCAGGTCGATTATTGAAGACGGTAGATTTCGCGATGCTTTCGATGGTTCTTTCACCGAGATATGCTGCAGCCTCAGGGACGATATTGAAAAGCAATTTTACATTTTGTGCTCCAATTCGATACTGATGTCGAATTGTGTCTCCTACGTTGGTATTCCAAATACCAAAATCACTCGCATAAACTCCCGTAAAAATCTCACGAACAAATGACGCATTGACTGCGACCGCAAGGTCCAGGGATTTCTTTGGATCCCATAATACATTGACGCCGAAAGGAATTGTAATATATTGTTTGAGTTGACCAATGACATAGGCCATAGCAGCTACGGTTTCAGTTTTAACATCGGTTAAATATGGCAAAGAGAATTCATTGGAGAACATAATACCATCTACTCCGCCCTCCTGGAGTGCTAATAAATCCTGTTTAGCGTGTTCCACCACTAGTTGCATTCCTCCAGTTGAATTGAAATAAGGATCTCCTGGAAGCGCATCAAGATGACACATCGCAATAATTGGTTTTTGGGTTTTAAAGAGGTCTTCTGTCCACATATTTCTTCTCCTTTTTTTGTGTAGAATAATCGGATTAGCTCTTTAATAAATAAGGAGCTAATCCGATGTTATGACTATTTATTCACGTAATCTTTTGCGTTTGCTGTTGTGAATTCGGTTGTATTTAATGTAGCTTTTTTTGATAGGTAAACTCTGCCGGAATAGATAAGTCCTCCAATACCGGCAACTACTACCGCTACACCGAAGATACCTAACGAGGATAGTCCATATAAGATAAGTGCAATTAAATTACCTGCGGATAGTGCAGTGATTTGAGTAGCACCTTCAGGAATTGTTATAGATCCACTCCCTGCAAAGGATGTTAATTGAGGAGCGAAGAAGGTTGCAACAGATAGGACGATAACCATCATAACTGTTCCACTTACAAGAGTGCGCCAGAATTTACCTTTATGGATAACACTTGCCATCGACACGAAGAAAGCAGTCGCAGCTAAATCACCTAAAGGAAGTGTTCCATTCCAAGGGATAATCATAGAAAGCACTAAGGTTATTGGGATTAACAATAATCCTACAGCTACTGTCGTAGGATGTCCTAGAAGTACAGCTGAATCAAGACCAATGTAAAATTGTTGACCAGCATATTTTTTACTCATGAAAGCTCTGGTTTGATCACTAATAGGTAATAGACCTTCCATCAGTATTTTTATCATACGTGGAAGAATAAATAACAATGCTGCCATATAAACACCAAGTTTCAATGAGGCAGGGACATCATACCCAACGGCGAAGCCTAATAGAGACCCAATAATCATACCTAAGAATATAGGTTCTTTTAGGACGGATAAGATAGCGTTATTTTCAATACTTGATGTAGATTTTTCTGAGCCTTCAGCTTTTTTAGGCAAAACAAGATTATACAATTTTTCAAGAGCCATGAAAACAGGGACTGTAGAAACTGCATAGCCTTGAGGAATTGAAATCCCAGGCAAACCCATTTCCTTCTGAACCATTTCTGCAGTTCTATCGGCAATAATTAGGGAAATAACGCAATGCGCTGTGGCTGCGATGAACCCATAAATGATGTTGTTGGTAAGTAAGTAAACTGTAGCTCCACTAAATGCATAGTGCCAATAGTTCCAAACGTCGATATTCATCGTTTTTGTTGCTCTTAGAGCTAGCATAATTATGTTAACCAATAAGATAAAAGGAATAATGAACGCACCAATTGTCGTAGAGAATGCTAAACCAGCAGCGGTTCCCCAACCAGTATCAATCGTAGTAAGGTTAAGATCGAACTTTTCTACCAGTAGATTTACGACAGGACTAATGTTTGCCCAAACAAGTCCCAAGACTAGATCAAGACCAACTAATCCAATACCAACTGTTAACCCCGCTCTTATTGATTTAATTGGTTTTAATCTTACGAATAAACCAATAATTGCAATCATTACTGGGATAAGTAAATAATTCCCTAAACCACTGATATAAGAAAATATCTGTTGAACTGTTTCCATAATTTCTTTCTCTCCTTTGTTAGTGTTGAAGAATTGTTAAAATCTGATTTGAAATCTCATCTTCATCAATGCCTGTTAAGAATGCTATTCCCAAAATCTTCGGGATCTTAAGCTCACCATAGATTTTCATCGAACTAACCACCAAGTCAGCACTATCTATATAGTTACTCACTTCATTCAAACTACACTGGATAATTTTGTGTTCGATTCCGTTTTGGTCAAGTAACTCATTAATCTTGTGTGTCAAGATTGATGATGTGGCTACTCCTGCACCACATGCTACAATGATGGTTTTCATAATTTCTCCTTTCTTTGCTTTATGAATCTAACTAACTCAACATTAACAAGATGAGTTAATAGATTAAGCAGGGCATTGATATCACTAAGCATCATCGTCTCATTCGACGTATGTGTGTAACGAGTTGGTATTGATAGATTGGCAACCTTCACACCCTCATTTTCAAAAAGTATAAATGCGTTTTCTGTGATCACACCAGGTGCTACTTCATTTTGAAGATGAATCTCTTTGGTTTTTGCAGCAAGCTTGATGAGATCATATAATTCCTTATCAGGCAAGACTCCAGCAAGGGTTCCTCCAGAATGAAAATTCATTGAGGTTAGAGCTGGACCTTTTCCCAAAGCGATATCGTTGTAGTCAAGATCAGGAGTATCATTTGAAGGCGTAATATCTAGCCCTATGGTAATGTCTGGCTTGATTCTACGGATGATCGGTAAGATTCCCCGAATATTAAATTCTTCCATTACTGGAAAACAGAAATATAAATCATAATTTAACAGACTAAAATCGACAGTTTTCGCTAATTCATACAAAACTGCCATACATACTCTATTGTCGAGAGATTTACCTACAACGTATTCGTCGTCAATAATAGTAGTTTCACTATCTAAAGCGATAAATGTACCCACATCAATTCCCAAATCATAAAGTTCTTTCTTTGATTTTACGAAAGCATCAATATACATTTCGTTTATTTGAGGAACGATGAATTTTTCGTTAGCAGGCATGAAATGATGGGATTTAACGCCAATCACTCCTTTTCTTGATTTTTTGTCACCAAGAATGATGATCTTCGTACCCGGTAGAATTTGTGTGTTAACACCACCAACTCTTTCGAAACGAATAAAGCCATTTGCTTCTATTTTCCTAACAATAAAACCTATTTCATCCATATGAGCAAAGAACATAATCTTCTGATGTGTTTTATTGCTTCTGTTGTTTCTGCTTACCACTACATTTCCAATAGGATCTGTGTATATCTCATAACCTAAGGATTCAAAATGACTTCTGACATCTTTTGCAATATCTTGTTCACGTGAACTGATTCCAATTAAATTACTTAATCGTAAAATATCCTTATTAATCTGATTCATGAAATCTCCCTTCAATCAGTTCGATCACTTGATTGGTATCATTCGCTTTATAAATATCATCCAAGAGATCATCTTGGAAGATTGATATCATCTGTTGTATGGCTTTCATGTGTAAATCGACATCTTTAATCAATAGTAGAAAACTAATGGTTACAGCAACGGCACAGGTTATATCGTCCATTCTTTGAAAGCTGACGGGGTTCTTAAAACAAGTTATAAAGACAGCATTTTTATTGACATATTTACTATCAACGTGAGGTAAAGCTACTACTCTTGACTTTGTGATTAAGCCTGTGGGGTAGTTCTTTTCTCTAGTTTCGAGAGCTTGTTTAAATTCTGGAGTTACGAAATCTAGATTTAAAATGTATTGTGAAATATCAGTAAAGTACTCTTGTTGTGAAACATAGTCTTTGTGAAACACTTGTCCTTCACGAATCAGATCAACAATGTTTAGCATGAAGTAACTCACTTTCTCTTTTCTTACTTATTATTGATTTAACAAGTGAGAACTTCAATTTTGTATTTGCATAGATACTGTGCAAAAATTAATCTGCTTTAGTCCGATAAATTATTTAAAATATATTATGTAGGGGATTAGACATCGAGAATGAAATATAGTTTATACTCTTAATAAGATTGGTTAATTCAAAAGTCAACATTCGATGCGGATATAATTGAAATGTTTCGTTATTAGGAAAGGCGAATTTATGAATAAACAAGAATTAACAGTCTTAAACTCTTTACTATTAAAAACTGACTGGACTACTTCAAGTGAAATTATCAACACTTGTGGCGGTTCATTGCGTTTGTTACGTAACATCGTTAAGGAAATCAACTCCCAAAAACTAATTATAGATTCATCACAAAAAGGCTATCAAATCACAAATGAGTCCAGAGATTATGTTCGCGATCTAATCGCAAATCACAGTACTACTGATAATGAACAGAACAATCAGGATTATAGAGTTCAGTTTATTATTAATAAATTCTTGACTTCAAAAAACCGAATTGATTATTTCGAATTGGCGGAAGATTTGTTCATTAGTGAATCAACTCTTAATACAGAGCTTGTTCTTTTAAGGAAAGTACTTGATAAGTACGAACTCACACTTAAGAAACAAAAAGACTTTTTGTATTTATCTGGCGAAGAAAGAAACATTAGAAAACTTGCGAAGGATACAATCTATGGTGAAGTTAGAGGTGGATTGCTCAATCAAAAAATTCTTGGTCAAACATTTAAGAACTATAATGTACACAAAATCCGCTCCATTTTGAGCACACTAATTCTTCAACAGAATCTGTACATAAATGATTTTGGACTTCTTGATTTAGTTTTGCACCTATGCATCGCTATGGACAGAATTAGTAACAAACAATCCTATCATGATGCGGAAAGCAATCTGAATTTTTCTTTTTCGAAAGTTCATAAAGTTCATACCATTGCTATAGATGTTACTGAAGAAATTTTCCGCCTTTATAGTATTAAATTCAATGAGAAGGAGATTCAGGAATATTCACTCTTAATACTTCTGAATGTAAAGGAATATGAGGTTAATAGTCTTTCGTTTGAAGCACTTCGTAAGAGCATTCCTGAAAAAACCATACAATCGGTCTATTCAATAATTAGTAAAGTATATGATAATTACTTTGTTGATTTAAACAATGAGGATTTTGTCATTCGATTTTCACTTCATTTAGACCAGTTAATTAATACGCACAAGCAAGTATTGAACCCTTTGTTTTCTAGTATAAAACACTCCTATCCCCTTGTTTTTGATATTTCTGTTTTCATTTCTGATTTAATAACAAATGAATATAGTTTAAAACTTGACAATCATGATATCTCATTTATTGCGCTTCATGTGGGCATGTCAATTGAAAGTGGGTATATGTATCGTATTAGATGTATCTTACTAATTCCTGATTACTATAATTTGAAACAGCTTTTGCTCAATAATATTACGACTAATTTTGGAAATGTTCTGGATATACTGGCAATTTATAGTGATGAAACACAAATTGACTTGAACCAAGGATTTGAATTGATGTTATCAACCTCACCACTTTCCTCTTCTTACGGAGTTGAAACCTTGATCATATCCCCATTTATAAGCGAAATAGATCACAATAATATATTGAGAGAGATACATATCATTCAGAAGAAAAAATACAAGACAGAAAAGAGTGATCTCGTTTTACTCTTTAAGCCTCAGACCTTCACGATTATTGAGAATAAACTAAATCAGTCTGAAGTGCTAAATATTCTTACCGAAAATCTTAGAGAGAACGGTTACGTTTCTGCGAATTTTCTAAATGAAGTTCAATATAGAGAAGAACTATCAAGCACATCTTTTAGTAACTTAGCTGTACCTCATTCCATGCAACTAGATGCGAAAATTACTACAATAGCCGTAGCACTTCTGAAAAATAAAACGCAATGGGGTGATAATAGCGTTAATGTTGTTCTTCTATTAGCAATTACAAGTGAAGATAGAAATGAATTCAAACGCTTATTCCAAACAGTACTTGAGGTTTTTACCAGCGAGCAGTGGAATCAAATCTACAGAAACATTAGTAGTTTCCAGCAATTTATTGACTTTATTATCAAATACAATAATTGAGAAAGTGGTTTGATAATAATAAATTACTGACGTCGTTGGGGGGGGGCGTCTAGAAGGCTTCCTTCAATGTATTGTAGGATGAATGTAGTACATTTTGAAATTAAATCAGAGTATCCTAGATTTCAAAAAGTTTTAAAATCTACAGTATATGTGTGGAATAAACTCAGTAAAGTTTGCAGGGAATGTACACACAAATTGAGAATCAACCAAACACTTAGAAAACATCTTTGACCATTCTTTCTTAAGAGAAAACCGGTAGATAGATGACACACTTCACTTGAGTTTGGTAATTACTATTAAAGTTATACCATAAACTAGAGTAGTTCAACTCACAGAACCACGAAAACCTAGTTCTTTTTTTGTGCTTATGAAGTCATACTTTTAGGCTGAAATTTGTCAATTCGCAATTTACATTTTTCTAAAAAGAATTTTGTATGATATTGATGCAGCGGGAAGAGCGGACGTGCTCACTGACTGATCGTCGCGATGGCAGAGTCCATTCGGGTTCAGAGGTGGCACACACCCTTCCTGTTGAAGTTATTGTTTAGTAATAAATAGTATTTAATATAGTGTTTAGGGTGATAGAAACTGTCAATTATCAATTGACAAAGTGGTATATAACATCATGATATAGTGTTTACAGATAGGGTGATACAAGCCTGACGACCTATATACATCTTGCGTAGCTGTCGAACAAATCATCAGACAATAGCTAGGGGTGTATATAGTAGGGAGTGTATTGAGAGACCGAAATACGTACTTCGGAGAAGAGAAATAAGCCACCTCAAAAACGTACCCTATCAAAGAAAATGACCTGCAAGCGGGTCATTTTGTTACTTCTATAATTTAACTTAAAGTTGTTTATTGATTCTTTCCTCTTTTACTAAAATCCTTCTCAATCTCATCTTTCCAGTTTTCTTCTAGTTTATCATTCATTCTGAAACCACAGATCGCTGCGTTCATCACTTGATAGTTGAGCTCTACACCAGCTGTATCATTATGATAGTTGGATGCTCTACTTGGATCTATCCCAAAGTTGGCTGCGGTTTCTACCGCATCGATATTGGCACCTAAGAAAATGAATTCCCAACCAAGCTTGGTTTGAGTATTGATCATGGCTTTGATCGTATCAGAAGTATAGTTTCTACTAGAATTTTCTTCCCCATCGGTGATGATCACAACCATAACCTTTTCAGGTTGATAATCAGCTTCTGTTTGCTTAATGGCTTTTGTGATCTTACTTATCCCAAAACCAATCGCATCCAGTAGTGCTGTAGATCCTCCTACTTGATAATCTTTTTTGGTCATTGCCTTAACACCTTTGAGATCGATCCTGTCATGAAAGAGTTCTGTACTTTGATCAAACAAGATGGTCGTAATATATGCTTCTCCTTTTACTTCTTTTTGAGTATTTAGTAA
>CAIXIN010000269.1 GCA_903919545.1 uncultured bacterium
ATATAATGATGATGTCCGATTACTGATCGAGATGGCCCACATGTATTATGGATCAGGTGCCACTCAAGACGAAATCGCTAAGAAATTCAATATCAGTCGTTCTTTGGTTTCTAAATATATGTCCAAAGCACGTGAAATGGGCTTGGTGGAGATCACCATCCACGATGAGAATCTTCATCCCTATAAGCTTCTAGAAGAAAAACTCAAGAAGCGTTTTGATTTGGAAGACATCATCTGTGTCAACGCTCAAGATCCCAATCAGATCAGAATAAGAATAGGGATAGCCGCAGCGAAGTATCTGACCCGTATGATGAAACCAGACAGTGTCATAGGTGTATCCGCAGGAACTACTGTATATGAAGTGGCTTCCAACATCAACGTCCAGATCCCTATGGCTAACGTGGTCTTTGTGCCTTTGGTTGGTGGATTAGGCAAAGCCCAATCCGACATCCAAGCCAATGTAATCTGTGATATCTTCACCAGAAGAACAGGTGGATCCAGTATCGCCCTGCATGTCCCAGTTATGGTCGATGATGTCAATGCGAAGCATGTATTGATGAGTCAACGTTTCGTCAAAGAAGTTTTTGATATCGCTCGTAATGTCGATATCGCGGTCGTCGGGATCGGTGGTCAACCTGCTTATTTCGAAATGACCAAGGCTTACTTTCATAAGGTAGATCCTCTTCAAGAAGAAGAAGCCGCCAATGTGACAGGAGACATCTGTTATAACTTCATCGATCACGATGGAAAAGCCATAGAATCAGATTGGAATAAACGTGTTATGGCAGTAGACTTAGAAGACATCAAACGTATTCCTTTGGTTATAGGATGTGCTGGTGGATTGACGAAAGTCGAAGGCATCTATGCGGCCTTGGTTGGACAACTCATCAATGTGTTGGTCACCGATGTCCAAACCGCCAATAAGTTATTAGAATTGTCTCAAAAAGAAAACAGTGGAGAGGAAAACAAATGAACACTTGTGATACCGTCATTATCGGTTCAGGTCCAGGCGGTTACGTCGCGGCCATCAGATGCAGTCAATTGGGTCAAAACGTCACCCTTATCGAAAAGAATGTCATAGGAGGAACCTGTCTTAATGTAGGCTGTGTCCCTTCTAAAGCCCTACTTCAAGCGGGTCATACCTATCAAGAGATCTTGCATGCAGAGAAGTTTGGAATCAATGCGAGTGGAACCTTAGATTTCGAAAAGACCCAAGTTTGGAAGAATACCCAAGTGGTTCAAAAACTAAGATCTGGTGTTACTCAGCTCTTAAAGAAAAACAAGGTCAACGTCGTATTCGGTGAAGCCAAGTTTACATCCAAATCTTCCTTAAGCGTAAGCTTTGAAGGAAAAACAGAAGACTATACCTTTAAGAACCTCATCTTAGCTTTAGGCAGTCGTCCAATCGAAATCAAAGCGGCTCCTTTTGGGAAGCGTATCGTTGATTCGACAGGACTTTTAAACATTCCTTTCTTACCTAAGACCTTAAGTGTCATCGGGGCAGGTTATATCGGTAGTGAACTCGCAGAAGCTTTTGCGGCTTTTGGGACGAAGGTCACCTTGATAGAAGCAACCCCAGGTATCTTACCTGGATTCAATACGAAACTCTCTGATCTAGTGAAACGCAACTTAATGAAATTAGGCGTCACCATCTTAACCGATGCCTTAGTTCTATCTTCTAAAGAAGACGAAGATAAAGTAACGCTTACTTATAAAAAGGCCGATCAGGAACAAACCCTTGAATCTGATTTGGTCTTGGTTTCAGTAGGTAGACGACCTAATACCGATCTCATCAATATCAACGCTTCAGGGATTGAGCTTGATCTTAAAGGCTTCGTTAAAGTAAACAAGAAATCTCAATCTTCTAATCCTAATATCTATGCGATAGGAGACATCACTGCGGGTCTTGCCTTAGCCCATAAGGCTTCTTATGAAGCCAAGATTGTTGCGGAAGTCATCTCAGGTCATCCTTCTCTTATCGATTATAAAGCGATGCCTGCGGTCTGTTATACGACCCCTGAAATCGCTACGACTGGTAAGTCTTTAGAAGAATGTCTCGCTTTAGGACTCAAAGCAGTCGCTACGGATTTCCCTTTAGCGGCCAACTCAAGAGCCATCGCTGCGTCTAAAACGGAAGGCTTCGTAAGGATCATCTCTGAAGAGAAGACAAAGTTCATCTTAGGGGCCCAGATCGCTGGGATATCCGCCAGTGAGATCATTTCAGTAGTTACCTTAGCCATCGAAACTGGCCTTACCTTAGAAGATATCGCCTTGACCATCTTCCCTCATCCATCCGTCTCAGAAGCCATCATGGACAATACGGAAGCCGGACTCGGTTATCCTATACATATCTAAAAGGAGATCATTATGTCAATATCTATTAAAAACAAAGCAAATCTAGACGACGCAGCACTTATTGAAGCCTATCGTAAAATGTGTTTGATTCGTCTATTCGAAGAAAAAGTAGATTACTTCTTCGCCAAAGGAATGATTCATGGGACGACTCATCTATGTGTTGGGGAAGAAGCCAGCGCCGTAGGTTCAGGCATCGTTTTAAGAAACTCCGATTGGATCACAGCTACCCATCGTGGACACGGTCAAACCATCGCCAAAGGCACTGACATCAATAAAATGATGGCTGAACTTTTCGGGAAAACTTCAGGGACCAATAAAGGCAAAGGCGGATCGATGCATATCGCGGAGATCGAAACTGGAAACCTAGGGGCCAATGGGGTCGTCGGAGGTGGTTATCCAATCGCTTGCGGGGCTGCCTTAAGTGCTCAAATGAAACATACAGATCAAGTTTGTTTGTGTTACGCAGGAGATGGATCTACCAATGAAGGCTCTTTCCATGAGTCCCTCAATATGGCTTCTATTTGGAAACTACCTGTTGTCTTTTTTATCGAAAACAACCAATATGGGATGAGTGGTCCTATTAAAGATATGGCCATGGTGAAAGATCTTTCAATAAGATCTGTA
>CAIXIN010000270.1 GCA_903919545.1 uncultured bacterium
CCTCTTTCTTCTAATAATTTAACACATTTGTCGTACATCTTGTACTCCTTTGCCTTAGGCACTCAGATTAATAAATTAGATAGAGCCTAAGACTACAGAGAAATCAACACGAATCAATTAAGTTAGATTTCTCTTGGTTTAATTATACTTGAAATCATGGGATACCGATGTGAAAAATATCTTAGAAGAAAAGCACCCATTCTAAGTGCTTTTCTTATCTTTTCAATTGGTGACCCGTACGGGGTTCGAACCCGTAAATGCAAGCGTGAGGGGCTTGTGAGTTAACCGTTTCTCCAACGGGCCTTAACACTAAATACTTTAACACATTCGGCCCTAGGTTAAAACAATCGAGTCTAATTTACTTAATTTTTGTGCTTAATAAGATGCAGAATCATGCTTTTCTATTTGCTTTATATACTTTATAAAACATCGTTAAGATACTCACTGTAGTCCCTACTACGATAACCATCAACAAGATCTCTTTTGAAAGATCAATGTTGTTCTTGATGGTTTCTAAAGAATACTCCGTATTTTCAGCGATGACATTGATAATCTCAGAATTTAAGAAATCAGATGTTAAGAAGAAATAAGAGAATATAAGACTATAGATCTTTTCAATGGTCGAAACGATAACCACTGGGATACACCAGGTACCATAAATAAGCTTTACGATCCCAACACAGAAATCCAACAAGACACTTATGTAGAAGAAAATCAAGAAAGGTCTTACGATATCCATATTGAAGAATGGGAAACCATTTTGCATCCAAGAGATGAATATCAAACCGAAAGAAACACCAAAAATAATTTCAAATATGGTTTCCCCACGGCTAATCTTGCTTTGATTCGGTTTAGGCAGTTCAGGTAAATCTTTTAGCTTCCAAGTTTCTTTGGTATCATTCTTACCCCAGGACCCCACGATCCAAAAACCAATCGTAGTCCACGTAAACGTATTTAATAAGCCTTCAGAAAGACTTCTAAACAGTTCTTTAGCCACTGTTCTCCAACCCTCAACATAAACAGTTAGCGGAATGGTGGTTACCGCAACGATGACGAATATGACCCCAAACAATTTCAAGGCGCTTATATAGTTATCATAGTGTTCAGGAGCGATCACGTATCTTTCTTTTCCACGATAACTGTTGGCGAGTTGATTAGGATGTCCAAGTTTATGAAGTATATCAGAAATATCCTCTTCTTTAAGGGGTTCATCTGCGATCATGTCTTGAATATTTGCTCTTAATTCTTTACTCACATCTTCTCTCATCGATACAGGAAGCTTTTTAGATACTGCATAGATGTAGCGTTCTACCCATTGATTCATCATCGTTCCTCCTTTAGAATCTGATTCATAGTGTCGATCAACAACTGCCATTCTTTGACTAAACTTGTGTAAGTCTCTAGACCCAAGGGACTAAGCGTATAGTATTTTCTCGGACGAGTCTCTTGGGTATCCCATTGACTTACGAGTAATCCCTGACTTTCGAGCCGTCTAAGCAATGGATATAAGGTCCCTGCTTCGATTTTTATGCCTTTGGTTGAAAGATCTTGAAGTAAAGAATAGCCATATTGATCTTTGTGTAATTGACCTAATACAGCTAAGACCTGAGTCCCTCGACGTAGCTCTGCGATTAAATTGGATAAGATCGATTCATCATTCATAGTTCTACCTCAAACATACTATACTGTATATCATACACTATTGTCAATGCTATATTATTAATTCTTATATGAAGTTGTGTTACAAGTAGCCCTTCTTATAAGTTAGTTAGCCCAAAATATCTTCTATATAAAAACATCCTTACCTTACTTCATAAAAAAAGGCACTTTTCAGTGCCTTAATAGTATTATTCCAATTCTTCTTCTTCGTGATCTTTCGCAGAATTCGCAATGACTTTATCCGCAATGATCTGAGGACAGAATTCATAACGATCAAACTGCTGAGAATAGACTCCACGACCTTGAGTAAACGATCTTAGTTCAGTTGAATAACGCATCATTTCGCTCATAGGCGCTTCTGCCATAACGACCTGATCATTGTCTTCATTAGGTTCCATACCTAAGATGATACCTCTACGTTTATTGAAATCACCGATGACAGCGCCTGTATATTCATCAGGAACTGTGACTTGGACTTTTACGACTGGTTCCAATAAGACAGGTTTCGCCAAAGGCATCCCTGCGCGATACGCTAAACGAGCAGCCATCTTAAACGCGATTTCTTTTGAGTCGACTTCATGGTATTTT
This sequence comes from uncultured bacterium, assembly GCA_903919545.1. Classification (GTDB taxonomy): domain Bacteria; phylum Bacillota_I; class Bacilli_A; order Erysipelotrichales; family Erysipelotrichaceae; genus UBA2212. Next base: position 2,248 of record CAIXIN010000270.1, read on the forward strand.
CCATCGATCAAGGTGGCTTTTACCCCAACGACTTTATAGCCCGCTAAGACCCCTTTGACCATGGCTTCTCTTAAACCAGCTTCAACCGCTGGGAAGTATTGACGAGGAACAGCGCCTCCAACGACTTTCTCAACGAAGACCATTTCGATAGAATCACAAGGTTCGAAAGTAATAAAGACATCTCCGAACTGGCCTGCGCCTCCGGATTGTTTCTTATGTTTACCTTCAACGGTAACGGTTCCTCTAATGGTTTCACGATAAGGAATACGTGGTTCTCTAAGTTCTACATCGACTTTGTATTTGTTTCTGAGTTTACTTACGATGACATCTAGATGTTGATCGCCTAATCCATAGAGCACCATCTCATGGGTCTCAGGATTCTTGATGACTTGACATGATGGATCTTCTTCTTCGATACGCTGCAGGGAGGAACTGAGCTTATCTTCATCATTTTTACTCTTAGGGAAGATACTCATCGCCAGTAGGCCTTCTGGGAATACGATAGGTTCATAGGTGACCTCATGGCCCTTTATACATAAAGTGTCATTGGTCTTAGTAGCTTGTAGTTTAACGACACAGCCTAAGTCTCCTGTAAAGAGTTTCCCAACGGCGATCTGATTTTTACCTTTAACGATAAAGACCTGAGCGACTTTTTCTGGTTTTTCTTCACGGACATTATAAATCACGGAATCAGAAGCCAAGACACCAGTCATGACTTTGATGTAGGAGATACGCCCAACGAATGGGTCGATGATGGTCTTATAGACCAAAGCTGAGAAGCTTTCGCTTTCATCGGTATGAAGCTTAATGACTTCACCTTTAAGATTCTTACCTTCAATTAAGCCTTTTTCCCCATAAGATGGGAAGTATTCCCCAATCAGATCCAAGAGTCTTTCGACACCGATCTGTTGAGTAGCTGATCCACAATAAACAGGACGGATATCACCTGATCTAACGCCAGCTCTGACCCCTTGGATCAATTCTGTTTCACTTAGTGGTTCTCCAGAGAAGAACTTATCTAAGAGCTCATCTGAAGTTTCTGCGACGGCTTCTGTGATCATATTCAAGTATTCTTCAGCTTGACCTTTTAGATTGGCAGGCACTTCTTTTGCGTTGGACTTGTCTGTAAGATACCAAGCTTTATTCTTTAAGATATTGATGGATCCTACGACTTTACCATTTTCGATAATGGGCATTTCAAATGGAATAACAGATTTCCCAAAATGATCTCTCAGTTGGGCATAGACTTTATCAAATGATGTATTTTCTTCATCGATCTTATTGATGAAGAAAATGGTAGGTAGTTTACGTTTACTGACAGCTTTCCAAGCTCTAATGGTTCCTGTTTGGATCCCATCTTTCGCACTGACTACGATCAAGGCATTGTCGGCTACAGCTAAGCCTGCTTCTAGTTCTTGTGCGTAATCGAAGTACCCTGGGGTATCGATGAAGTTGATCTTATGATCTTTCCATTCGATAGGTGCCAAGCCTGTATAGATAGATAAGCCTTTTTTAATTTCATCTTGATCAAAGTCGATGACAGAATTCCCATCGATGGTCTTTCCCATACGATCAGTTACTTTGGTAAAATAAAGCATACTTTCAACGAGTTGGGTCTTTCCTACACCGGAATGACCCAGTAATACAATGTTTCGGATGTCTAATGCGGCATAATCTTTCATGGTGCTGTGGCTCCTATTTGAGTAAAGGCTTAAGTTCAGCCAAACTTTCTGTTCTTACATAATGGACAGCTTTATTGCCGCCTTTATCGATGACTTCTTTATCTGCATGATGATCTAGTAGATACTGGACCATTTCTTGATAACCACTATAAGCAGCTCTCATCAAGGCTGTACAACCATTTTCGTCGACAGCGTTGACTTCTGATCCATTGGCCAATAGATTCTTGATGACATCAAATTTGAAGGCTGTACAGGCTTCCATTAAAGGAGTACGTCCCATATCATCTTGAGCATTCACATCGGCTTTGGCTTTGATCAAGAGTTCTACGACTTCAGCTTGACCTAAGAAACTCGCTCTAATCAAGGCAGTCTTACCTTTATTATCGCTTACATTCACATCCGCTCCTGCTTCCAGTAACATCTTAACGATGTCTGAGTGCCCTTTTTTAGCAGCGCCCATCAATGCGGTCTTCCCATTGTTGTCTTTCGCATTCACATCGGCACCGTTGTCGATGAGATAACGAACTACTTTTTCGAAGCCCCGTTTGGAACTTCTCATCAAAGCCGTACGGGCTTCTGCGTTTCTGACGTTGACGTCAGCGCCCTGGTTCACTGCCACAACGACCTTGGAGAGATCTCCTGCCGCTGCCGCTTCCCAGAATACTTGATTTGTTTGATCCATGTGTTTTCCTCCTGTGTTCAAACAATAAAAAAGATGAACGAGTTAAGTCCATCTTAAAAGGCAAGTGTAATCTTATTCAAAACAACAAAGACAGGGGTTCCCGTTTTGGTTTGTGTTTCGAAGTGGACAATAAAAGTTTTGCCCATACTCTTTACCTCACTGTTCTGTGTTTGTATCTTCATTGTAATCTATTGTTGCCAAAATACAAGCCGTTAGACTAAAATTTTGGCACTAATTGGTTTAGGTTTAGCACTAGCGTTTCGTAGAAGGAAAAACATAGGCTGCAAACTCGATATAATCAGCTGAATCTAAGGTCGTTTCTGAGGATTCATCATAAAGATGGGCTTTAATCGTCGCTGTCCCATAGGTCATATCTTTAAAGCTCAACATAAAGTAAGTATTGACGACACGACCAGTTTTATCTGGTACAGGATCATCGAAAGTCACATCGACATACTTCCATTCCAATCCATCATAAACCATATTCCACGCATGGTTCATTTTATTGCTGGAGATCGTTAAGACAGGGATATTATACTTCTGTACGACGCCCATAAAGGATTTCGCATAGCCACTACATACGGCTTTATGATTGATGAATAATCCATA
>CAIXIN010000271.1 GCA_903919545.1 uncultured bacterium
ATGAATTGAGAATTAGAACGATCACCTCTTCGGCTCAAGACGCCATCATCATGATGGGACCTCAAGGAGAAATTACCTTCTGGAATACAGCTTCTGAACGTATCTTTGGCTATACTCAAAAAGAAGCCTTGGGTAAGAAACTTCATGAATGGATCGCATCACCGGATCATATGCATGCGTATGGGCTGAGTACCAAAGAATTTAAAGACAGTGGAACTGGTCCTTTGGTTGGGAAGACTTTTGATATGATCACTCATAGAAAAGATAAAACAGAGATACAGATCCAGCTTTCTTTATCTTCTGTCTTGATCAAAGATGAATGGAATGCGATAGGCATCGTAAGAGACATCACCGAAAGCAGAAGAATGGAGAAAGCTTTAAAAGAAAGCGAACTCGGTTTAGTAACGGCTCAAGAGATCGCGCATATCGGTAATTGGGAACTAGATCTTAAGACGAAGACCCTTACTGCTTCTAAAGAAGCATATAAGATCTATGGGATTCCTTATGAACCAAAGCCTATGCCTATTAAGACCATGAGACAAGTGATCTTAAAAGAACATCATCCTCGTTTAGATACTGCATTAGCTGCGCTTATCAACGACAATACACCTTATGAGATCGAATTTGAATTGATCAATAAAGAAACCAAGGAACATCGTTTTGTTCATTCACGTGCGGTAAGGATCTGCGATGAGGATGGTCATCCGATAAAGATTACAGGTACACTTCAAGACATCACCAATAAGACAAATACAGAAAGAACTTTAAAAGAAAGCGAAGAAAAATATAGAACGCTTTATTCCGCTATGGATCAAGGCTTAGCCTTTTATGAGGTCGTATTCAATCGTTTAGGTCAACCTGTGGATTATATCATCATCGACATCAACGATAGTTATACACGTTTATTTGGCTTTAAGAAGGATGAAGTTGTAGGGAGATCATTAAAGAAACTATTTCCTAATTTAGAGACGTATTGGTTCGATGAATATAAGAAAGTTGTCTTATCAGGACAATCCAGTTATTTTGAGAATTATTATGCGATGAAAGATCGTATCTATTCGACCTATACCTATCGAATCAAACCAAATCAATTTGCGGCTTTGATTACAGACATCACTGATCGTAAGAAGAATGATGAACATATCTTACGATTAAGTTATTATGATCATTTGACAGGCTTGTATAATAGACGTTTCTTTGAGGAAGAACTTAAACGATTGGATGTGGAAAGAAATCTACCTTTAACCATCGTAATGGGAGATGTGAATGGCTTAAAGATCATCAATGATTCTTTCGGTCATGATTTTGGGGATAGCTTACTCATCAAGATCGTAGAAGCGATCAAGAAGGGTTGTCGACAAGATGAGATCATTGCCCGTTTAGGAGGCGATGAATTCATCATCCTATTACCTAAGACAGATGAGGCTACAGCGGAAAAGATCGTTAAACGTATCCATAAATACATCTCTGAAGAAAAGATAGGCAATCTAGAACTATCCATATCCTTTGGATATTCAACCAAACATAGGATCACAGAAACTGTCTCAGATACTTTTAAAAACGCAGAGAACCAAATGTATAGACATAAACTTTCTGATCGATCAAGTGCAAGAAACAAGACCATCTCTTTGATCATGAATACTTTGTTTGAGAAGAATAAACGTGAAGCCATACACTCACAGAGAGTCTCTGAGGTCTGTAGAGATATTGCGACTGCGATGGGCTTTACTAAAGAATCCATTGAACAGATCGCTTCTACTGGGCTTATCCATGACATAGGTAAGATCGGTATCCATGAGAGTATCCTAAACAGCACCAAGCGTTTAACTGACGATGAATGGAGACAAGTCAAGGAACATCCTGAGATAGGCTATCGTATCTTAAGTTCTTCCTTAGAATTCGCTGAGATCGCAGAAGATGTCTTAGAGCACCATGAACGTTGGGATGGGAAAGGTTATCCAAGAGGTCTATCAGGAAAGAAGATTTCCTTAAACGCAAGGATCATCTGTCTCGCCGATGCCTATGATGCGATGATCAGTGAAAGACCTTATAAGCTTCTATTAAGTAAACAAGAAGCCATAGAAGAAATTCGTTATTATAGTGGTAAGCAATTCGATCCTGAGATCGCAGAGGTCTTCATCGAAAAAGTGCTTAAGCGACAATTATAGGAGAATCTGTATTAATTCTATTCATTCATGAGGACCTTAGGAGGTCCTCATTTGTTTAATGTGATTTTAGAAATATTTTTGTGTAAAGAAAGCCATAGAAAGAGTAAACTTAAATTGATGGTGGTTTAGGTAAAACCACAATGAAAGATAAGGTGCTCTCATGTTGAATGTTGGAATCTTGGGGACGGGGATGATTTCTGAAGGCTTTATGGAGGCAGTGAAGTTTGTCCCATCGATGAAGGTCTCTGCGATCTTAAGTCGAGATCTAGAAAAAGGAAAAGCTTTTGCGTTTAAGTATACGATCGAAAAGACCTATAATGAGATCGATCTTTTACTTAAAGACAAAGACATAGACATCATCTATATAGGCTTGCCTAATAGTCTTCATTATGAGATGGCTTTAAAGGCTCTACAAGCGAATAAACACGTGATCGTAGAGAAACCTTTTACCTCTAATATGAAAGAGTTCATATCCTTAATAGAAGCCTCTGTTACACATAAAGTGCAGATCTTTGAGATGAATAGAGTACTTCATCTACCTAACTTCAAAGTATTAAAAGAACACATCAAAGACATCGCACCGATAAGATTAGTTACGATAAACTTCTGTAAGTATTCTCGTAAGTATGATGACTATCTCGCAGGCAAGGATCCTAATGTCTTCTCTGATGAATTCTCAGGAGGAGCTTTGGTTGATTTAGGTGTCTATGGGGTTCACTTGGTGAGTGCGTTGTTTGGGGCACCTCAAGAGATCAACTATGTCGCATCTAAGCTGCCTAATTCGATAGATAGTAGTGGTATTCTAACCATGAGCTATGAAGGTATGATCTGTACCTGTATCCAATCTAAGAATTCTAAATCAGATCCTAAGATCGTAATCCAAGGTGAAAAAGGAAGCTTGATCGTAAATTCAGTATCTGGTTTATTAGAAAACGTAGAACTTGATCAATCAACGAAAACAAACATAGGCCTTAAACAAGAATCTGATGGGATGGCCTATACCTTAAAAGAAATAGCTCGTATCATCGAAGAAAAAGATGAGAAAGCTTATCTCATAGAACTAGATCATATTCAAACTGTTATGAGTATCTTAGATGAAGCACGAGCTTGTGCAGGTATCGTCTTTAAAGCAGATCTTAAAAAGAAGAAACATTGGTTCTCTAAGAAAGAGAAGGCTCCTAAAGTTAAGAAGGAAGCTAAAATAAAAAAAGAACCAAAACCTAAGAAAGAAAAGAAAGCTAAGACTAAGAAACCGATCGATAAAGTAAGATCCTAATAAACACTCAAAGGTTTGCATAAGCAGACCTTTTCTTTTGAGGTGTGTCCGAAGGCCACAACAGTTTATAAATGATAAAATAGTTAAAAGAGGTTAACTATGACTGAACAATGTCTCAGTATCCTAAATGAATTAAGAGCTTTATCTAATGAGAAGGCAGCTCGCATCTATCAAAAACAAGTTGTCGATGAACTTGTTTTAGGTTGTACGAAAGGTCCTGTTAGAAAAATAGCCAAGGCTTATATTCCCAATCATGAACTGGGACTAGAGCTTTGGAGCACCAATATCTATGAAGCTAGAATCATGGCCATTATGATTTTAGATCCTAAGAGAATTTCAATCAAAGATTTGGATGCGCTTTTGATTCAATCAAAATCAGTAGCGGTGATCGATGAGCTTACCTTAGAGATCTTTGAGAATTTTAATGAACCACTAGCTCTTTTTGAAGCCTGGGTCCATCATAAAGATCTTATGCATCAACGGGCAGCTTGGAATAGTCTCATCGTTTTGATCCATCGTAAAAGACCATCTGAACAAGAAGTGACAAGACATTTAGACACCATTGAAGCTCGTCTTGTAGCGTCTCCTGAGATCGTTAAGTACGCGATGAATAGAGCGATGGTTGAGATTGGGATCAATTATCCTTCATTAACCCAGCGTATCTTAACCAACAGTGAACGTTTAGGGGTATATAAGGAAGTTATGGTTGCGAAGGGTTGTACCTCACCTTACGCACCTGATTGGATCAATGCGGTATTAAGAAGAAATGCATAATTTATTCTAAGGTATTGACAAACTAAAGGGTAATAGGTAGTGTGGATATAGGGGGTCCTATGACACTAAAAAACTACTTTAGAAGAAGGAAACTTAATAAACATAAACTCCAAGAACTTAGTCATCTTGCCTATCCAACGATACGTAACCTTTTTGATGAAGATCAGTATTTAGGCCATTGTTCCATAATGGTGGTTCATGATCTTGCGAAAGCTTTGG
>CAIXIN010000272.1 GCA_903919545.1 uncultured bacterium
AAGCCAGAGATAAAGTAATTGATATCGAAAATGGATTAAGTGAACTTAATGTTTTATTGGATGCTTTACCTGATTTGATCGTATTGGCTAAAGGTATCATTCCTAAACAAATCGATGAAATTGCTCAACTCTATACAGAACTTAAGAATGATAAAGTGTATCTAGTTCATTTAGAAATCAAAAAGAATCTTGATTTAGTAAGTGATACCACCAAAGAAGATCTCGTAAGTTTAGGTCGTTGTGTTATTAAAGATGTGGATGGCCACCTCAAAGATAACAATCTAAGATTGTCTCAACTATTCGATCAACTTAAAAAAGAACAACAAGCTCATCAAGAACTTAAACAAGCATTTAAAGTTTTATCCGAGAAACTAAAATCGACTCAAAGTGTATATGACGCTTTGCTTGCTCTTTCTAAGAAAGAAGCTAAACGTTTAGGTGTGAATACCTTGGTAGATTCATTGACACTTCATGAGGTCCATTTATCTCGTTGTAGTGAAGATAAATTAAGAATTGTTAGACTTTATGATGAACGATCACTTCCTGAGAGCACCATTTTAGTTTCATGTAAAGAGATCCTACAAGACTTAGGTACTTTAGCCGACCAATTGAGTCGACAGAAGGAGACTTTGACCATGGCCAAAAACGATGAAGATCGAGCTAAGAAACAACTGCTTAAACTTTATTTGATTATGAATGAGATCCAAGTCAAGATCAGAAAATATAAACTACCCAATATATCTTCTACTTATGAAGGAGATATCAATCGAGCCTACAGTTATATCAATACGATAGATCGATTACTAGATGAAGTACCTTTGAACATCGAAACCTTGAATAGTACGGTCAATGACGCGATCGATGTGGTCTATCGTTTATACAACAATGTCAATAATCTAGTAGGTACTGTTGAGATGATTGAGAATACGATTGTCTTCGCCAATAAGTATCGTCCTTATAGTCCAGAAATGGATGCTCAGTTGACTCGAGCAGAGTTGCTGTTTAGAAATGGGGATTATACACAGGCCATTAAAGTAGCGTTAAGTGCTGCGGAAAAGATTCAACCATTTAGCTACGATGAGTTGATCAAGGAGAATTCAAAGAGTGCCCAATCTTAATCCCATTTATTTCGATCATGTGTCGAGTACGCCTGTTCATCCAGAAGTATTAAACAGTCAAAGTGAATTGTCTCCACTCCATTACGCCAACTCTGAAGCCCTACATGATGCAGGGCATCGTATTGCGAACATGGTTGAGAAAAGCAGAGAAAGCATCGCGGCTTTATTAAAGATTAAACCTGAAAGCATTACATTTACTTCAGGAGCCACAGAATCCAACAATGCGATCATAAAAGGCATTGCTTTTGCGAATATCTCTAAAGGAAAACATTTGATTACGACTTCAGTTGAACATTCCAGTGTTCTTGAAAGTTTTAAACAATTAGAGATATCTTTTGGATTTGAAGTCACTTATCTTAGTGTTGATAAAGAGGGAAGAATCTCCTTAGATGAACTTAAAAACTCATTAAGAAATGATACAACTTTGGTTTCAATCATGCATGTCAATAATGAGATAGGAACCATTATGCCTGTAAAGGCCTGTTCTAAAATAATAAAAGAAAACTCTACAGCTTATTTTCATGTCGATGAAGTTCAAGCCATAGGTAAGATTCCTTTCGATTTTAGTTTCGTCGATGCTGCCAGTTGCTCAGCTCATAAAATCAATGGGGTTAAAGGATCAGGTCTTATGATCGTTAAAGAAAAGGTCAAGATCTTATCATTAATCACAGGTGGTCAGCAGGAAAATGGTCATCGTGGAGGAACAGCGAACGCCATCAACAATATCCTTTTCGCGAAAACATTACGTTTGGCTTTATCTGAATATGACAGTCATCTTAAACAAGTTCAACGATTAAATGCTTATCTTCGAAGTGAACTAAAGGACATAAAAGAACTTATAATCAATTCTCCTGAACATGATGTCTCTCCTTACATTATAAATTTCTCTGTTCTGACTTTAAGTTCTGAAGTTTTATTGAATTGGTTCAATAGTCAAGGAATCTATGTTTCAGCTCAAAGTACCTGTAACAGCAAAACCAAACATGTATCTATTACTTTACAAGCCATGGGACTAAGCGATGCTGCTTTAAATGGATCACTTCGCGTAGGGATAGCTGCTTCCAATACGCAAGAAGAAGCAGAACGCTTTATTAAGGTGCTTAAAGAAGGGTTGATTTCTTATGGATCTCCATTACGCTGATATGATCATCGTTCGCTTCGGCGAACTTTCTATTAAGGGACATAATCGACGTTATTTCGTAAGACAACTACAAAACAACATCAAAGCTAAACTTAAAGCGTATCCTTTGATTCGCATATATTCAAAATTCGATCATTTGGTGATCCAACTTAATGGAACACCAGATGAACCTGTAACGACAGCTTTATCCTACGTCTTTGGGATCGCTTCATTCTCATTGGCCCATAAATGTTCAAATCAGATCCAAGACATCATCGACACGGCAGTCGATTTAATGAGGACAGAAGAACCTTGTACATTTAAGGTAGAGACCCATCGTAAAGATAAACATTTGCCTTATGATTCTATGGAACTCAATGCCACGGTGGGTCATCATATTATAGAGAACACAACTCATAAGGTGGATATAAAAACACCACAGAAAAAAGTTCGCATTGAAGTTGATTCTCAACAGGCTTATGTTTCTGTGAAGATCTTCAAAGGACTTCAAGGTTTTCCTGTAGGTGTTCAAAGTAAAGCTATGGTTCTCATATCTGGAGGAATCGATTCTCCTGTAGCGTCTTACTTGACCTTAAAAAGAGGAGTAGAAATAGAAGCTGTTCATTTCGCAGCGCCTCCTTATACATCCGCTCAAGCACTAGAAAAAGTGAAAAGTTTATTAAGTGTGCTTTGTGCTTATCAACCAAATATCAAGCTTCATGTGATTCCGTTTACTCAGATCCAATTGGAAATCTATCAGAAAGCGAATCCTGCTTATGCGATCACTTTAATGAGAAGACAGATGGTCAGATTGGCTCAAGAACTCGCAGAAAAGCGTAAAGCATTGGCCTTGGTTACAGGTGAATCTTTAGGTCAAGTTGCGAGTCAAACCATGGAATCGATGGGTGTTATCTCAGAAGTATCCCATATGAATATTTTGCGTCCATTGGTGACCTATGATAAACTTGAAATCATTGAGATCGCAGAAAGAATCAAAACTTTTCCTATTTCGATCTTACCTTATGAAGATTGTTGCACGATTTTTTCGGTAACTAATCCAATCACTAAACCAAGACTTCCTGATGTCTTAAGAGAAGAAGCTAAATGTGATTTCAGTATTGTTTATCCTCAAGCACTATCAGAAGTCCAAACCATCATCATCACTGAACAAGCATCTGAATCATATCTCTAGGAGGAACTATGGCACTAGAACGTTTATCTAACGCACTCACTGAAGCATTTAAAAAACTAACTAAGAACGATAAAATCAATGAAGGCCATCTCGATGGTTTACTCAAAGAAGTTAAAATCGCTCTTTTAGAAGCAGATGTTCATACCTTAGCGGTCGATGAATTTTTAAATGACATTAAAACAGAAGCCATTGGCCAAAAGATCTTAGGTTCTCTAAAACCAAATGAAGCTTTAATGAAGCTGGTGTATGATCAACTGGTAGATTTGTTAGGGTCAACTCAAGAAAATTTCGTTTATCCTGCGTCTCAACAAGTTACCATGATGTTGGTGGGTCTACAAGGATCAGGAAAAACAACATCTGCCGCAAAATTAGCTCATTATTTTAAATCCAAAGGTCGTAAACCGTATTTGATCGCAGCAGATCTTCAACGTCCAGCAGCCATTGATCAACTTGAGATCTTAGGAACTTCGCTTAATGTAAAAGTATATACGGATCGTAGCTCAAAAAATGCTTTACAAGTGGTCAAAGATGGTTTAAAAGCAGCTAAGAATGAAAACATCGATACCATTATCATCGATACAGCTGGTCGTCTACATATCGATAATCTTTTGATGGATGAATTGTCTCAGATCAAGGCTTTTGTTAAACCTACTGAGATCTTATTGACTGTGGATGCTTTAAGTGGTCAAGATGCGCTCAACGTAGCGACATCTTTCAATGAAAAATTATCTATAAGCGGTTTGATTGTTACGAAATTTGATGGAGATTCTAAAGGTGGGGCAGTTTTATCAGCGAAAACAGTAACTCATGTTAATGTCAAGATGGTAGGTACTGGTGAACGCGTAGATGAGTATGAACTCTTCTATCCAGATCGTATGGCTACTCGATTAATTGGTATGGGTGATTTGATGAGCTTAGTTGAAACAGCTGAAACTAAACTGGATGCTGCCTCATTAGAACGTAGTGCAAATCGTTTAATGGATGGCCAATTTACCCTAAACGATTTACTTGATCAATTTAATCAAATGGCTAAAATGGGCTCTATGAAAGCCATCTTAGGGATGTTGCCTGGTATGGGCCAATTGGCTCAACAGGTCAATGATAAAGATGCCAATCAAATGATGTCTAGAAATAAAGCCATCATTTTATCAATGACAGAAGAAGAAAGAGAAGATGCTTCTTTACTTAGGGCATCTCGTAAAGTTCGTATCGCAAAAGGCAGTGGAACCTCAGTTCAAGATGTCGGTCGCTTGTTATCTCAATATGAAAAAGCTAAAGATCAGATGAGAATGATGGCTCGACTGGCTAAAAATAATAAAGGATTTAAGTAGTGTCAAGTGAAAAGCCTTGACAGGCATTTATCTTATGTTATACTAAATACGATTTAAGGAGGATTTAACACATGGCAGTAAAACTTCGTTTAAAAAGAATGGGTGCTAAGAAGGATCCGTTCTATCGTATTGTAGCCGCAGATTCACGTTTCCCTAGAGATGGTCGTTTCATTGAAGCCCTAGGCTATTATGATCCAACCGCCAATCCGGTAGCGATCAAAATCAATGAAGAATTGGCTCTCAAATGGTTAAACAACGGTGCGCAACCTTCTGATACCGTCAGAAATTTGTTATCCCAAGCAGGGATCATGACCAAGTTTCATCAAGAAAAGAACGCTAAATAATCATGCTAAGCTTAGAACAGGCTTTAACGGATCTTATTACGCCTATGGTGGACGATAAGAACAGTTTAAGCGTCAAACAGATGGATAGTCTGGATGATGGCGAAATCCTGCTTCACGTATACGCCAAAAGCGAAGACGTTGCACGTCTTATTGGTAAACAAGGTTCTATGGCGACAGCTGTAAGAAACATGATGTCCGTTGCGTCACGTCTAGAGAACAAGCGCATCTCGATTAAGTTTGAATCCTATTAGGATGCCTTGGCATCCTTTTATTTCTCTATGAAAAAAATACTGATCGGTGAAATCACAAAAGGATTTGGATTAAAAGGCGAAGCTAAGATTCGTATCTTTAGTGCGGATCCTGAGAAACGTTTTAAGAAGAAAGCAGTTTTAATGTATGAAAACGAAGGTGTAGAAATGGAACTTACCATAGAAACAGTGCGTTTTCATCAAGAAGCTGCCTTGATTAGGTTCGTAGGATATCCAGATCTTACTTCGATTGAACCTTTGATTAAAGGAAAGTTATACATCAGTTCTGATACTCTTCCAAAAGGTATATATGTCTATCAGTTGAAAGAATGCAGCGTCTATGATGAACAGGATCAATTGATAGGTCCTGTTAGTGAAGTCATTGAGAATACTCAATTGATCTTGCGTGTTAAAACAAAAGAAAGAGATATTTTGATTCCGTATGTGCCTGTTTTTATAAAAGCAGTAGATACAGAACTTAAGAAGATCACAATCAAATGGATGGAAGGTCTATGAGAATAACCATTTTAACGCTTTTTCCTGAAATGTATGAAGGTTTCTTAAATACTTCTATTATCAAGAAAGCTATTTTAAAAGAACTCGTAGAAGTAGAACTGATCGATATCCGTCCTTTCTCAAAATCTAAGACCCATCGCGTTGATGATTATCCATTCGGAGGAGGTCAAGGTTTAGTGATGGCGGTTCAACCCGTTAAAGATGCATTGAATTCGATCAATCATAAAGATGCTTATGTGATCATGACTTCAGCTGCAGGTTCATCGTTTAATCAGGCTAAAGCTCGCTCCTTATCATCTCATGATCATTTGATCATTCTATGCGGGCATTATGAAGGCTTTGATGAACGTTTGGTTCAACTCTGTGATGAAGAGGTCTCCATTGGAGATTATGTGCTTACAGGCGGTGAATTGCCCTCTATGGTCATCAGTGATGCGATCATTCGTTTAAAAGAAGGGGTCATCAAAGAAGCATCTCATCGAGATGAATCTTATGAAGATGGTCTTTTAGAATATCCTCAGTTTACTCGTCCTGAACAACTCTTAGAAGGGGATGTCCCTAAAGTCTTAATGAGTGGTAATCATGAACATATCCGTAAGTATCGTCTTAAAGAATCCTTACGTAAGACCTGGCTTAAACGTCCTGATCTGTTTAAAGATCGTCCATTAACTAAAGAAGAGGCTCAACTCTTATCCGAAGTCCTCTTTGAGTCGATAAAAAAAGATTGATTTATTGTTTAGATTATGGTATTTTTATTAAGCAGTTCCGCTGTTTATAAACATGAACTGAGATTTAAAAAGGAGCACGAAACCATGAAATTGAACTTAGTGGATGAAATCACCAAGTCCCAACTTCGTACTGATCTCCCTGATTTTGGAGCCGGATGTACTGTCAGAGTTGACGTACGTATCCAAGAAGGCGACAAAACCAGAATTCAGACGTACGAAGGGGTTGTCATTGCCAGAAGCGGCAGTGGTATCTCAGAAACGTTTATTGTCAGAAAGATCTCCAATTCGATCGGTGTAGAAAGAACCTTCCCGGTTCATTCCCCAATCTTAGAAAAGATCACAGTCCTAAAACGCGGAAAAGTCAGAAGAAGTAAACTGTACTATATGCGCGGTCGTTCTGGCAAAGCATCACGTCTTAAAGAAATTCGTTAGTCATTCGTAATAAAAAGTCGGAGAATTCCGACTTTTATTCTATAATGGGAAGTGGAAACAACTATGAACACCTTTAAAAATGTCTTAGAAAAATTTAAAGCTTTAAAAACAAGATATGGGATGGCTTATGATTTTATCACAAGCATCATCATCAGTTATATCCTGGTTTTACTTTTGACCAGTTTTATCGTTTATCCAATTCATGTCGATGGAAGCAGTATGTATCCTACTTTAAGTGATCTTGATTATGGCTTTTCTAATCTTTTGACTTATCGAAGTGAAGGATTAGAACGATTCGACGTTGTGATCATTTATTATGCGCCTATCGATGAATACTTAATCAAACGAGTCGTAGGTCTACCAGGTGATACCGTTGAAGTCAAAAATGATATCCTCTACATCAATGGGACAGAAACCGATCAGCCTTTTTTAGATTCCAGTTATCGTGATCAATGGGTCGCCACTGGAGAACCTTATACCGCTAATTTCGGACCGATATTAGTCAAGGCGAATGAAGTCTTCGTTATGGGAGACAATCGACGAGTAGGAGGATCTACAGATTCTCGTGTTTTCGGATGTTTACCTATCGATAATATCCGTAGTAAAGATGTCTATATCTTTTGGCCACTAAGTCACTTTAGATGGCTGACAGGACAATAATGAGTATTCATTGGTTTCCTGGTCATATGACCAAGGCCAAACGAGAAATAGAAGCTCGTTTGAGTATGGTCGATTGTATCATCGAATTAAGAGACAGTAGGCTGCCTCTTTCATCTCGTAATCCACTGATCGATGAGTTAGGCAAAGATAAACCAAGACTCATTGTTTTAACGAAGAAAGATATGTCTGATCCTGTAAAGACTACAGAATGGGTCAAGAAACTTCAAGAAGACAATACTGTCGTGATCGCATTAAACCTATTAAAAGATGATACACGTAAGTTGATCGTCGATGGGGTCTTAAAAGTCATGGAGCCTAAGTTCGCTCGATGGAAAAGCAGAGGTATCCAACCTAGAGCGGTCAAAGCGATGGTATTAGGGATTCCTAATGTTGGGAAATCGACTTTGATCAATCAATTGGCGAAAAAGAAATTGATGACGGTCGCCAATAAACCAGGGGTGACTATGGCTCTAAAATGGGCCAACGTTCATCCTAAACTGGATATCCTAGATACACCAGGTTTATTATGGGGTCGTTTTGAAGACCATGAAGTCGCTCTTAAATTGGCACTCAGTGGATCCATCGCTGAAAAGGTACTTCCTATAGAAGAACTATGTGATGAAGGCTTTAAGTTTATTTTACGAGATTACCCTTTAGCGCTTTCTCAAAGATATGGGTATGAAGGATCTGATCTCACAGAATTTTTAATTGTTATCGCTAAAAAAAGAGGCTATATCCAAAACGGAGAATACAAACTGAATGAATCCATGGTGACCTTTCTAAGAGAACTTAGACAAGGGGATCTTGGACCTATGAGTATGGAATAATGGCTTGGTTAGAAAATGATTATGATGAATACGGACGTATTTTAGGCATCGATGAAGCCGGAAGAGGACCTTTAGCGGGTCCTTGTATCGTTGCGGGAGTGATCTTGCCTAAAGGATTTAGTCATCCTTTGATCAATGATTCTAAACAATTAAGTGCTAAACAAAGAGAACTTTGTTTTAAAGACATCGTGATCAATGCCTTATGGGTGGGTGTAGTTGAAGTAATGCCTGAAACCATAGATCGTAGAAACATCTATCAAGCTACGAAAGATGCCAATATCCACTTGATTGAATTGGCGAATGCTGATCTTTGTTTAACGGATGCGATGCCCATTCAAAATCAAAAGATACCGGTTTATGATTTCATTAAAGGAGATTCTAGAAGCATCACTATTGCAGCGGCCAGTATCATCGCTAAAGTATCAAGAGACGCCATTATGGTTTACTATGATGATCTTTATCCACAGTATGGCTTTAAACAACACAAAGGTTATCCTACTAAAGCTCATATAGAAGCTTTAAGCAATTATGGGATTTGTCCTATTCATCGATTAAGTTATGGACCTATTGCGAATATTTTAAAACCTAACTTATTTAACGGAAATCTATAAAATAACGCATATACATCAGTATGACCAAAGATCAACTGGTGGCCTATAGTTTAAAATACGATGGAGAATCTTACGAAATAGAGAAAGCTTTAGCTCGACAAGAGCCCTATGAGCAACTTTTAGACTTACCTAAGGTGATATGCATCTTAGATGAAGCTTATCCTGAATCTTTAAGAAAGCTCTCAAAACCGCCTTATGTGCTTTATTACAAAGGGGATCTAAACTTACTTAAAAGGGATGCGGTATCTATCGTAGGAAGTAGAAAGCCTATCGTTTATGCGATAAATCAAACCCAGAGAATTGTAAATCTATTAGCGAATGAGTATGTCATCGTGAGTGGACTGGCTAAAGGTATCGATGCTTTAGCTCATAGTGAGGCTTTAAAAGTAAACACAACGATTGCGGTATTAGGTTGTGGAATTGATTATGTTTATCCTAGTGAGAACCAAGCACTATATCGAAGTATAGAAGAAAATGGTTTGATTCTCTCTGAGTATCCAAACTTAAGTTTACCCTTGAAGCATCATTTTCCTCATCGAAATAGGATTGTCGCTGCTTTAGGGAAAACAGTGATAGTAATTCAAGCAGATCTAAAAAGTGGAACGATGATTACAGTCAATGAGGCCCTTAATCTAGGTAAAGAAGTCTATACGATTCCTTATGAGTTAAGCTCCATAGAAGGACAGGGATGTAACCTCTTAATTCAACAGGGAGCAAATATGATTTTAGAAGATGATGATATTTTAAGTATATAAACATTTGACAAGCGACATGTTTTGTCTCATTGTAAATAGGAAAAGGAGTTCTTATGAAAAATTTGGTTATTGTAGAATCCCCATCTAAATCAAAAACGATCATGAAATATCTGGGACCAGACTTTGATGTGGTCTCATCTAAAGGTCACATTCGTGACTTAGCTACCACTGGTAAAGGGAAACTCGGCGTAGACATCGCAGCTGGTTTTAAACCTACCTATGTGGTAAGTGAAGATAAATCTGATGTGGTAAAAGCGCTTAAAGCGAAAGTTAAAACAGCTACGACTGTGTATCTCGCAACTGACCCTGATCGAGAAGGAGAAGCTATATCTTGGCATCTCGCAGATGAATTAGGCTTAGATCTAGATAAAACACAAAGAGTTGTTTTTAATGAAATCACCAAGACGGCTATTTTAGAAGCGTTTAATCATCCGCGTCATGTCGATATGGATATGGTTAGATCTCAAGAAGCACGTCGTATATTAGATCGTATCTTA
>CAIXIN010000273.1 GCA_903919545.1 uncultured bacterium
AAGGTTCCTTCTCTAGAGGAGAGCCTTATCAATACACCCCAGTTAATCATGATGCGCGTACCAATGGCACATTGGCTTCGCTTTTAGGTCTTCAACAAGCCACTGAAACCAAAGAAAGCTATAAACGATTAGAAGCACTTCGTCGAATCAACTTAGCTCACGCTTTGATCCTAAGCTATCGCGGAATGCCTTTGATCTATAGTGGAGATGAAATCGCGACTATAAACGATCAATCTTATCTTAATGATCCTGCGAAAAAAGCAGAGGGTCGTTGGGTTCATCGTCCTATCTTCGATTGGAAGAGAGCTGAAAGATCAAAACAAGCAGGTACCTCTGAATATGAGATTTATCAAAGCTTAAAACAAATGATCTCGATTCGTAAATCATTACCTTTATTAGATGGTCAGGCCAATCAAATGGCTTTGGATATGAATTCTCATCAAGTCTATTGTCTCATTCGTACCCATGAGAATGAAAGCTTCTTTGCCTTATATAACTTCTCAGAGTTCAATCAAAAGATCAATGTGGAAGAACTAAGACGATGGGTAAGGGGAACGCATTATACAGATCTGATTCAAGGAAGACAGTTTAATCTTGAGCATAAAATTCTAGAACTTAGCCCATATGAAGTGGTATGGTGTAAAAAAGACTAACGCGAGTTAGTCTTTTTTATGGCTTCATTGAATACTTTAGCGAGTCTTTGGATACCTATGTCGATCTCTTCTTTGGTTGAATTGGTGTAATTGAGTCTTAGTGTATTGATGCCTTCTCCATTGACATAGAAAGGATCACCTGGGACATATACGATCTTCTCATTCACTGCTTCTTGAAATAGGCTCATCGATGAGATGCCTTCAGGTAAGGTAGCCCATAGAAACATACCACCTTCAGGTTCTGTCGTTATGATGCTTGGATCGAAGTATTTCTTGATCGAACTAAGCATTGCTTCACGTTGAGAGAGATACATCGCTTTGATCTTTTTGATATGTTCATCGATGTCATTGTCTTGAAGATATTGAGTCAAGATTCTTTGAGTAAAGTAATTGGAGTGTAGATCAGAAGCTTGTTTAGCGATGACCAACTTATCCATAATGTCTTTCTTAGCGACCAACCAACCCATTCTCATACCAGGAGAAACGATCTTAGAGAAAGATCCCAGCATGATGGTTTGATCATTAAGAAGCATCTTAATGGGTTTATTATCTACGCCTTTGAAACGAAGTTCCCCATAAGGATCATCTTCAATCAAGATCGTATCTGTTTTCTTTAGAAGCTCTGCGATGGCTAAACGATTCTCTGCGCTATAGGATAAGCCTGTAGGGTTTTGAAAGTTAGGAACCACATACATCAGTTTAGGATTATCTTTTAAAGCTTCTTCAAGCTGTTTAAGATCTAAACCAGTGGATGTCAACTTAACTTCTTTATAAGAAGGCTCATAGAATCCAAAGCTTTGTAGTGCTCCTAAATAGGCAGGATACTCGATCACGATCGTATCATTGACTTCTAAGAAGACTTTAGCGATCAAATCGAACGCTTGCTGAGAACCATTACAGATCAAGATCTCAGAAGGATCTACTTCTA
>CAIXIN010000274.1 GCA_903919545.1 uncultured bacterium
CTGCGATGAGTTGTCCAAAAGTACTGGTCATAGAAGTTAAACCATTAAGTTTGGTTAAGATCTCTGCAGGATCTTTAATGTCTTTAGAGAGTAGTTCGTTGCCTAAAGTGGTCATATTGGTACCCATATCAGATAAACCACCCGCAATGACTTTAAGTTGTTTAATGATCTCTACGGATTGCTTGGTAGTGATTTGATGAACCACTGTCGCAGGACTTACGATAGAGAATATATTCTCCTCATAACTAAGTTCTTGTTCAATCGTATAGAGCTTTGTAATGTTATCTAAGGATAATAAATCAGTATTGTCTTTTGACTCTAATAAAATCAAAATGGATTCTCCCCCAAAGGTAGCCTCCATCTCTTTATTAGAAATCAAAACAGAATTATCTTCTTGAACTAAGGTCTCATTACCAGTCGCTAGTCTCATCTGACTCGCCCCAGCAATCATTGCTGCTACAATCAATAAAGTTAACAAGAGCGACTTAAAAGGTTTTCTCTGGATTAGAGAACCAATAAAAATAAAAATCTTGGTCATATTATATTTCCTCTTTCTTTAGGACTACTTCTTCATAATCATTTCTGATAATCGTTTTGTGTACTCTTTAACGAGTGTTTCTTTAGATTCTGGTTGATACAGAAAGGATAGAAAGGATCCCATTAAGAGCCTAATCGTAAACTCATCACAAACTACTTTATTTTTCTCAAGCAATTCTTTTAAACTGAAGACCATCTTATGGATGTAGTTCTCATCCTTTTGATTCAACATATTCTCATTTAAGATCAACTTCACAATACCCCGATTGTCTTCTAGAAATTTAATTCTATTGAAGATGATCTTTTCGATCTGTTGAGAATCAAAAGTCTCATTCACTGGCGTGATGTCTTTATCCATCGCTTTCAATAGAATAGGGTCTATACCTGCATAGAAGATTTCCTTTTTAGAACTAAAATTCCTAAAGAGTGTTACTTCTGAAATACCCGCTGCTTTAGCGATTTCAGAAGTGGTGGTAGAGGCAAAGCCTTTTTCTATGAAGACACATAACGCAGCCTGAATAATTTGTTCTCGTCGATCATCTCGACTTAATCTTTTACTGGCTTCTTCTTTCATAGTTACCTTTCTAATGTAAGTAAGCACTTACTTATCTTACATTGCTTATTCTACGTTGTCAAGCATATAAATATGCTTATTTTTTATAGTGCTAAATAAGAAAAAAACTCATCTTTATTTAAGTTTGATTTGTTTATATGCACTTAGATCTCGATGAAGCAATTGTTCTAATTTGATTATATCGCTTTGATAATAGTCATTCAAAAGACGCATCGTTTCTGGATTAGGATGTTCTTCTACCGTTGGTTTTCGATTTAATCGCTTAAGGTTTCCTAAGAAGGCACTACTTTGAATCACTTTGCGATACTTATAGGGAATCTTATTGTAGATTCTCCATAACCAAGCAAATCTTGGTGCAAATTCCGCATTTGATCGAAGAGGCTCTGTTGTCATAGCTTTGGCGCCAATAAAATTTAATAGATCATCGATGGTGGTTTGTTGATTCCTAATAAAATCTTCAAACAGATAGACTCGAATTTGATCCGAATCAAATTGAGCATAATATCTTTCGAGTTGAACAGAATATAATCCTCTAGCGACATATCCTTTATAGTTATTTAAATTGAGACCTTGTTTTAATTGAGTGATTTCTTCATTTACACAGGTATCAAAATCACGGGTTTCTAGACCATTTCTTTTACTCATCTTGTAGTGTGAATATGCACGTTGAGCTGGTTGTCTTAATAGAATAACTATCTTTGCTTGTGGGTTATACGCTTTGATTCTTTCAGCTACCAAAGGGTGAGCTAAATATCCTGGAGTAAAATCAATATGAAAAAGAGCTTCGCTTATGCCATTTGTTTCTTTGATGTATTGATTGAATTTCTTTAGATAATCAGGGTCATTAAAAAAGTGATTCTCTTTGAATTGGGGTTCACAGACATCTGGATGTTGAACCAGTAATTCAAATAAAGTTGTCGTTCCAGCTTTTTGAGCTCCAACACAAAATACATTGACAAGATATGGTGTTTTCATGACTTAATTTTACACCAGACTCCTTATTAAATGAGCCCAACAATATACTTATTGACTGTTTCTACTCCCCATTTAGTAATTATATTTATCAAAAGTTAATCCATTACCTGTGATCTAGGCATTTTGCTTCATCTTTTAAAACTCCAAGACTACACTGTGCTTGTATATAGCCATTAGGAGAAAACCATGACAAGCAATAACTTAGTTTTAGATCAAGCTAAAAAGGCATTTATAGATCCCCCAAAGAAAATAAACTTCTTTCTTAAACTAGGAATCTCTATCTCTCATAAGATCACTAAAAAGGATCTCTTGGTTCCCAAACTACTCGCATGGGCACCTAAAGTTGCGATAAGCTCAGGAGTATTAGAGTCATTGGTCGATCATGGGAATCATGATTTAGATCGTAGATTACTAAAGCTTATTCGTATTCAAACTTCTCTTTCTGTCTCATGTCCCTTCTGTATCGATATGAATACATTTGATTATCAGAAAGATGGGATTACTGATGATGAATTGGAAGTCCTTAAGGGAAGAAAATCAGAGAGTGATATCCATAGTTTTAGTGAAAGAGAAAGAGCAACTTTAGATTACGTCAAACACCTTACTCGTAGTCCTATAGTCATGCCTAAAGAGGTATCTGATCGAATCATTCATAATTTCACCCCAAGAGAGATCGTCATCTTAGCGAGCACTGTCGCTCAAGTAGATTATTGGGCGAGACTAATCCAAGGCTTAGGTGTGCCTCCAGAAGGTTTTATGGATCAATGTGATCTATAGATCGAGTAGGTTCTCGATATACCAAAAAAGCTCCTATCAACATGATCATAAAAGCACCAATGAAAACAACTGAAGGGACCTGTTTAAAAATGATCAGAGATATTGCAGTACCTAAGAAAGGTGCGAATGCATAATAGGCACTTGTTCTTGATGCGCCTAGATTACGCTGAGCTGATACATAGAAGAAGATACTAAGTCCATAGGCAAGAAAACCTACAACTAAGGCCATAAAAATATATTGAGGATCAACGAAGTGATCACCCACAAGTGATGATACTAATAAAGATCCAAACCCAGCCCCAAATCCTTTAATGATCACGATTTGAAGAGGGTTCTTACTTGATAGTCTTCGAGTAAAGTTGTTTTCTAAACCCCAACTCGTAGAGGCCAATAATACAAAGAGTGATCCAAGAGAGAATGAAAAACTACTGACATCTTCGATACTTAAGATAACACTTGAGATCGTAACTAAAAATATCGCAAACCATAGTTTAGAGGATATTTTTTCTTTAAAGAAAAATAAGGCAATGATACTAGTCGCTACGATCTCGAAATTATTTAAAAGAGAAGCATTCGCAGCGGTGGTAAGATTCAA
The DNA here is from genome assembly GCA_903919545.1 of uncultured bacterium. GTDB lineage: Bacteria > Bacillota_I > Bacilli_A > Erysipelotrichales > Erysipelotrichaceae > UBA2212. The sequence goes on from CAIXIN010000274.1 coordinate 3,459, forward strand.
TCCGATCATCATTAGAATAGGTGCCAATACATCAAGAAGGACCATCCCAACAATAAAGGGTAGTTCTTTTTTTGTGAGATGTTTCTCTTGGTTATTATCTTTAAAGAAACTTCGTTGGATCAACGCAATAATGGATAGACCAATTCCAGCACCTAAATATAACAGTGACGCCAATAGCGCGGGATGTATTTTATTGAGAAGCATTTTCGATAAAGGCGAACTGATGGCGTATAAAAGCGCCGCCAGTAATGCATAGAATATCGCTTTTTGATGTTTGTTCATCGAGTTCCCTTCATCTAGATTGATAAGTGTAATAAGCCATTAGGCTTGCCTTGGAAATTTAGAATTCATATCTTATTGCTTGTTCCTTCAAAAATAAAGCAGTGATAATCCCATATATGTATACATATTGTACAGTACACAGACATAAAAATACCACTCATCTAGGAATAGCTTAAACAACCGGTGAAATAAATTTGAAATTTTAATCTTGTCGCTAAGGACAATGAATCAAACTTCCAAGTGATCATTTTCTGGTTTCTATTCACTCTATTCTCTTTATTCTGTAAATTTCATGTCGGTTTTTAACGGATCAACTAAGCCCATAAATCCTTCACTAGACTATACACTTGAATACACACTTTCTGCGATGATTGGGATATTGAGTTATTGGATCAGTAGTCCTAACCCTTTACCTAATGATGAACTCTATGCATTGGTTCATACATTGATGCAAGAAAGATCGCTTAAGATATTACAGACCAACCATTCTGTTTAGAATGCATTCTGCATTTTATATAAGCATCTATGAAGATATCGAAAGTACGCTTAATGCTATGGTAGAATAATGTTAACTAGATTTGATGAATCCTTCATCAAAATAAAGAGAGGACCACAAATGTTTCAGTATAAACCAGCCATATGTTACTCAGGTTATAGAAATGACCAAAGCCCAATCACAAAGATTTATCCAAGTGATGCTGAGGTATTAGAAGATCTTATCTTGCTTTCTAAGCATTTTGGATACATCCGTATGTATGACATCTCTAAACACGCTGAATCTGTCTTAAGGGTGATTTCTACTAATAATGTACCTCTTAAAGTCATGCTTGGTATAGAACCAAAAGGCGAGATCTCCAATCCGAACTGTCCATGGGGTGGTATACATAGCGATGAAGAAATCCACCTTCATAAATCAACAAACATTGAGCAACTTGATCGCTTGGCTACACTTGCCAATCGTTATAAAGAGGTCGTTTTAGCAGTCTCGATCGGGAATGAAAATACAGCCTTTTGGCATCCTAATAAAATGAATCCTGCAACCTTGGTAGAACATGCGAAATACTTGAAATCTAAAACGGATTTACCGATCACATTCTGTGAAGCAGCTTATGAATGGCGTGAACAAGGAACAGAACTCGCAAAAATCGTCGACTTTATTTCTATTCATGTTTATCCTTTGTGGCAACGTATTCCTTATGATCAAGCCGTTGATGCAACCATTGATGAATATCATAAAACAAAAGAAGCATTTCCTAATAAACCTATCATCTTTACTGAGTTTGGATGGACTACAAGTGCTACTGAACAAATGGATCCAACTCAAGCTACCGAAACTTATCATAAAGCCTATTTGAATCAGATGATTGATTGGTCAAAGAAGAATAAGGTCACCATGTTTATCTTCGAAGCTTTTGATGAACCTTGGAAGGGTGGAACAGACCCAATGGAAGCTGAAAAACATTGGGGTATATATAAAGTAGATCGAAAAGGAAAATCTTGGATCAGTCAATTCTAAGTCTTTGATGTTTTATAGTTTGTTGATTATTTCCATTTATGACTTCATAAATCATTCTTAGATGATCAACCTTTACTAATGATTTTTAACGATATTCTACAAAATGAATTGGCGAGAGGTAATCAATAACCATATGATTTCAAGATCCTTTTTGATCAAACCAGCTTCTTCACTATGTAACCTTAAGTGTAAGTATTGTTTTTATCATGACATCTCTGATCACCGAGAAGTCCATAGTTTCGGCGTGATGAATGAATCCACCATGAATGCTTTAATCGAAAAAGCTTGTGATACTGATCAAAGTTCAACGATAACCTTTGCCTTTCAAGGAGGTGAACCTACACTTGCAGGACTGGATTATTTCAAACACTTCACAGATAAGGTTAATCAAGTAAAAAGACAGAATCAAAAAATCAACTATACGATTCAAACGAATGGGACCCTTTTAAATCAAGAATGGTTTGAATTACTTAAAGAGAATGATTTCTTAGTAGGAATCTCATTGGATGGGTTTAAGGAAAATCACGATTTATTAAGAATCAATGCATCCAGTAAGGGAACTTATGATCAGGTAATGAAAGCAATCGAAGGTCTCAAAGAAAATATGATCGAGTTCAATATCCTAACCGTTCTTAGTTCAACTTTAGCCAAACAAGCTGATCGTCTCTATGAATTCTATAAACAACTTGATTTCAAGTATGTTCAATTGATTCCTTGTTTACCTCGACTAAAAGATACAGCAGATGAGTTAGCCTTGAGCCCTAAACTTTTCGCTTCTTTCTATAAGCGATTCTATGACCTATGGTTGATTGATTTTAATAAACAACACTATATTAGTGTTACGCTTTTTGATAACGTCATACCCATGTTTAAAGGCTACAGACCACAACAATGTGGAATGCTGGGCTATTGTTCACCCCAATTTGTTATAGAAGCAGATGGTAGTGTATATCCTTGTGACTTCTATGCTCTTGATGAGTATGTTTGTGGAAACATCAATGTAAATTCTCTCGATGAGATCCTAAAGAGTCCCTCTATGAATCGATTCTTAAGCGAAAAGAAACCAATGTGTTCTCTATGTGACGCTTGTCGATTTAAACAGATTTGTAATGGAAATTGTAAAAGACTCAATGTCACTTATTTCGATAAAAACTATTGTGGATATCAAGATTTTCTTGAGCATGCCTCTTCTTCGATGAGTGAAATCGCAAAGAATCTTTAGTATTAAAAAAGTCGAGTACACATTATATACATCTTAGAAAAATTGAAGAATCTTTCAAGTATGATTCAATAGACTTCTAGTAATATAGAAAAATGTTGGACTTATCAATGCAAAAACCCCATAGAGCATTCACGATGTTTTTTCGTGTCTACTTTATGGGGTATAGTTTTTTCCATCTCATGTGATCTTATTAAGTCTGAGTAAACGATCCGCAAATAAAGCCATTAGAATAACTGGCACAGAACCTTGGATCACCATCACTGGGTCATATGTACGGATACCCGCTATGATGGGTACTCCAAATCCACCTGCACCTACCGTCGCTCCAATGGTCGCTGCGGAGATGTTGATAACGAGGGCTGTTCTTATGCCTGCGAGTAATGTCGGTCGTGATAAAGGCAATTCGATTTTAATTAATTGTTGCCACTTAGAAAATCCAACACCTTTGGCAGCCTCGATGATCGGTCTTGAGATCGATTCTAAACCTGCGATGGTATTACGTAAAATAGGCAAGATCGCATAGATGATCAAGGCCAATATGATGGGCTGATTCCCATATCCAAACAAAGGAACAGATAAGGCAATGATGGCAGCACTTGGGACAGTTTCCCCAATTGAAGCTAACTTCAAGGTCAGTGCTTTCAAATCATCAAGTTGCGTATAATGGATGATTATGCCCAACCCTAAGCCAATCACAATCGCAATCGAAGTTGAGATAAAGACAATGTTGAGATGTTGTAGAGCCAATTCTGCTAAGCTTGTCCTTTGAATCAAGTCTGGTCTTTGTCCTAACCACTCAAGAAACAAGCTCTTGATGGTAGAGAAATCAAAGATCCACCATAAAAATAAGCCAAGATAAAGTACTATAATCCACCATCGCTTAAATTGTGAAACAAGAGTTCTAAACAATCTCATTATTGAGGACCTTTTGTAGAAGTTCAATCAAAGCATCATAAGATACAATCACTTTAGTTCGATCCGTTTTTTGAATCATGATCTCTTGAGATCCGCTTTTTAGGATCTCTGAAAGGATCTCTTTGGCTGTACTGAATTCATTTAGATAAGATGCTTGGTTGTGTTGAGATTTTGTATCCACGTTGATGACCTTAAGATCAGCCAAGGTATAGCGTTTAAGTAATCGCAATGGATAATCAGCCCCTATGAATTCATTGACGAAAGGATCATGTTTACTATTGATCAATCCACCTGGAGTTTCTAGTGAAAGGATCTTCCCTTTATACATGATTGCGATACGATCAGCCAATAAGATGGC
>CAIXIN010000275.1 GCA_903919545.1 uncultured bacterium
GCATTTCTCATAATGAGAACTGGAAAGTACTCATCATTGTTCCAACAAAGGATTTAATGGATCAATGGAGTATAAGTATAAGAAAAGATTTGCTTTTGCCTTTAGATCGTCCATATAAAATTGGCTTTTTAGGGGATGGTAATAAACAAGGGCTACATCACGTTGACATTCTAATAGGGATTTCAAATTCTGTACAGAACTACCGTACTTTACCAAAGGGATGTAAAGGATTGATCATAGGTGATGAGTGCCATCATTATGGTACTCAGAACTCGATTAAGATGCTTGAGAAAAATTATACTTACAGATTAGGTATTACAGCCTATTTAGAAAGAATTGCGGACAATGGTGTTGAAGATATAATCGTACCTTATTTTGGTTCAAATGAATTCCATTACGGTTATGCTGAGGCAATAGACGAAGAGGTCATTGCTCCTTTTGAGATAACGTTTATTATTGCTGAAATGAGTGATTCAGAAAAAGCAGTGATGGAAGAACTTAATACTCAAATAACAAAGTATAATCGCCAACTGATTGGTAAATATCCTAATCTTAAAAATGCAGGGACTGATCAATTCTGGGCACAAATTAATAAATTGGCTGGTTTTGATAAAGGCGCCAGAATGTTTAGAAATCTAATATATAAGCGCAGAAGTGACGTTGTTAAACTAAAATCAAAATTCATTGTTTATAGTCATCTTGTTGATTTGTTGAAAAGATCAAAAGGTGCTTTTGGGTTTACTCAAATCAGTGAGACTGCTGATGAGGTAGTTAGAATACTAAGCGCTTATAGAATAAAATGTCAAAAACTTGATGGTAAAACAAATCAAAAAATTAGAAAGCAAGTTATGAGTTCTTTTAGAAGTCACGACATAGATATGTTAGTGGCACCTAAGTTACTAGATGAAGGTATAGATGTGCCTACCGCCAACTTAGCGATAATAACTGGTCGCAACTCAAGTATGAGACAAACTATTCAACGTATCGGAAGAGTTGTAAGACGTAAGGATGAGAATGGGAAAGGATATATTGTAATAATTGCTTCAAAAGATACGATTGAAGATCCAAACAATAAAGATCAAGAAGCCTTTTATGAAGTATTCAACGACTCTCAAATCAAAATCAATAAATTCCAGTTTCCTTCACAGATAAATGAAATTGAGGAGCACTTTAAAAAATGGGAACTTTAAAAGAAGATATTAAGAAGATCTTAGCCAAAAGTCCAGGTTTAAGAGCAAGAATAATTGCTTCTTTACTTAGAGTTGATAGAGGGGATGTCAACAGAGTTCTCCACCCAAAGAAGGGTATAGAGTTCTTTCAAGATTCAAACTGGGGATGGCATCTCATCGGTAGTACTAGAAAAGCTATTGTTTCTGATAACAAACTAATTGTTTCTCCAATTAATACGATACATGGAATCGTTAGCCTATTGTTTGAAGAAGATGAGTATATTTTTAATTATCATAATGTTCCCTTTGAAGATATAGAATCATTGGTTATGTATCATTTGGATACAGCAATTGCGTATTTCTATTTTGATATTGTTTTGGA
>CAIXIN010000276.1 GCA_903919545.1 uncultured bacterium
TAGAAGGTACCTTAGGGACCGTTACGATCGAAGTATTGGATGGGAAAGTAAGGGTCGAGAAAGAAACCTCGCCTTATCACTTGTGTTCGATCCAAGGTTGGGTCTCCTATGCGAATATCCCTATTGTTTGTTTACCCAATCATATTGTCATCATCATCGAAAATGGGAAAGTGAATCCTAATGATCCGGATGTGAGCTCATGAGAAAACGTTCAGCTACTCGTCGAATGACCTTACTGACGATGCTTTTAGCGATGAGTATCCTTCTACATATGATCGAACCTGCTTTGCCCATTCCAGTTCCTGGTGTCAAATTGGGCTTAGCCAACATTTTAGGTTTGATCACCTTGTATCTCTTTGGGATCAAAGAAATGATGACCATCAACATCATGCGTGTCTTGATGGCGTCCTTATTAAGAGGCATCATCTTTGGGACAGGTTTTTGGTTGAGTATGTCTGGGATGCTACTTAGTTCATTGATTACCATCCTCTTATTTAAACAAAACAAATTTTCTAAGATAGGGATCTCTATGGCTTCCTCGGCCTTTCATGGGGTAGGTCAGATCCTTGCTTTGATCTTCATCAATAACACTGTGATGATGATCTATTGGTTACCTATGCTTTGGTTTAGTTCAGTTCCTACAGGGTATATTACAGGAACTTTAAGTGTTCAAGTATTGAAACGTTTAAAAGTGACAGAAAGAAATCGTGTATGAAAAAAGTAAAAGAGAAGAAAAATACAATAAAAAAAATGAAGTTCATCATAACTTTTATGGAGGGCCAAAAACTTAAATTCCTTATGTTGATGGGGGTTGTGCTCATCTATGTAGGGTTATCTTTATTATCGCCTATCCTATTTCAGTTTTTGATCGATAATGTCATTAAACAGGAGCCATTAAACAATCCGTTGATGAGTTGGTATTCTGGTTTATTTGGGGGAGTTGACTTGATACGTAAGAACTTATGGCTTGGGGCACTGATGATCATTTCGGTCAATCTTTTAACCCTAAGCCTTCAGTTTTTTAGAGGTAAATGGAATGGTCAGACTTCTGAGATCTTCGCTGAAAAACTAAGAAATGCCTTGTTTTCTCATCTTCAGCATTTGCCTTATGCCTATCATCAGAAATCTAAAACAGGGGATCTGATCCAACGTTGTACCTCTGATGTCGATACGGTACGTCGTTTTATCGCTGGACAGTTCGCTGAAATGTTATATGCGATCGCAGTCACCATCATTGCGATGGTGGTCTTATTTAATGTTTATGCACCTTTGGCGTGGATCGCGATCATTGCCTTACCGATCATCTTTATTTTCGCTTATGTCTTCTTCATCAAGATGCAAGAATTCTTTAAGAAATCTGATGAAGCAGAAGGCTATTTATCCAATACGATCCAAGAAAACTTAGCAGGAGTAAGAGTCGTAAAGGCATTCAATAGAGAAGTTTATGAAGCTGAAAAGTTTGATGAGAAAAACAAGACCTATAAGAACCTTACTTATCGATTGATTGAACTCTTAGGTTTCTATTGGGGTTTCTCAGATTTTATCTGTTTGACACAGATCTTAGTGGTTGTCTTGTTTGGGATCAGTTTCGCTCAACAAGGTTTCCTAACTGTAGGACAATTCTTTATTTTCATCTCTTATGAAGGAATGATCTTATGGCCTATTCGTAACGTAGGAAGAATCTTATCGGATATGGGTAAGATGTTGGTTTCTATTGGTCGTCTACAAGAAGTCTTAGATAGTCCAGTAGAACCTTTAGAAGAAGGCATTACACCTGAGATCCAAGGGGACATCGTCTTTGATCATGTGTACTTTAAATATGAAGATGGGGAACAAGAAGTTCTAAAAGATGTTAGCTTTACGGTTAAACAAGGTCAAACCATCGCTTTATTGGGTCCTACAGGATCAGGTAAGAGTTCTTTGGTTCATCTACTCACAAGGCTCTATGATTATCAGAAAGGTTCTATTACTTTAAACGGAACAGAACTTAAAGAAATACAAAGACATCATCTACGTAAAAACATAGGGATTGTTCTACAAGAACCTTTCTTATTCTCTAAGACCATTTTAGAAAACATAAGATTAGCCAATCCTAATGCGAATGAAAGACAGGTCATTGAAGCCGCTAAAGCAGCTTCAGTTCATCGTGTCATCAATGAATTCGATTTAGGTTATAAAACTTTGGTTGGGGAAAAAGGTGTTACCTTATCTGGTGGACAGAAACAACGTATCGCCATCGCAAGAACCATCATCAATAAATCACCGATCTTGATCTTCGATGATTCATTGAGCGCAGTAGATACAGAAACCGATGCGTCTATTAGAAGAGCATTAAAAGAACTATCTGGAGGGTTGACCACCTTCATCATTACCCATCGAGTAGCAACAGCACAGGCCGCAGATCAAATCGTGGTGCTTCAAGATGGTGGGGTCGCACAGATGGGTACCCATAGTGAACTGGTCCAACAGGAAGGCTTATATGCCCGTATCGTTGAGATCCAAGGTCGTATGATAGAAGGAGAAGCAGCATGAGTGAACATTTCGAAGAACAAGATTTTAATACAGATAAACTAGATACGCATCTATGGCGTAAGATTTTCGGTTATTTAATGAAGTATAAGAAGAATCTTACTTTCTTAATTTTTTTGATGGTTGCGATTGCCTCCATCGATGTAGGTTTTCCTTTGATGAATCGTTATGCGATGGATTACTTCATTGAAGGTAATGGATCTCAAAGTACTTTATGGATCTATGGATTAGGTTATTTTGGGATGATCTGCGTTCAAGGTCTCGTTGTTTTCTTCTTTATTCAACAAGCAGGGAAGATCGAAATGGAGTTTGCCTATGACATGCGTAATCGTGCCTTTAGAAAACTACAGGAGCTTTCGTTTACCTATTTCGATAAGACACCTTTAGGATGGATCATGGCTAGAATGACTTCAGATATCGGTCGTTTAGCGGAGATCGTTTCTTGGTCACTTATCGATATGGTGTGGGGATTAACGGTCATGACTGGGGTAACCATCATTATGTTTATCGTCGATTGGAAGATGGCCTTATTGATCTTGATGGTTGTGCCTGTCTTAGCTTTTATCTCCGTTAAGTTTCAACGTAAGATCTTAGATAAATATCGTTTGACCCGTAAGATCAATTCTCAGATCACTGGGGCTTTCTCTGAAGGCATCACAGGCGCAAAGACTTCTAAGACCTTGGTTCTAGAAGATAGTCAAATCAGAGACTTCAAAGAATTGACGAATAAACTGTCTCGTGAAGCCATTTCAGCTCATATCTTAGCTTCGATCTTTATGCCTATCGTTATGGGACTAGGTGCCTTTAGTTTAGCGATGATCCTTTGGGTCGGTGGTCAACAGGTCTTAGTTGGGACGATGAGTTTTGGGACACTGATGTTGTATACCCAATACGCTGGATCCTTCTTTGAACCACTTAGACAATTGGCTCGTTTATTGGCTGAATTCCAAATGGCTCAAGCTTCTGCGGAACGTGTATTGACCTTGGTCAATACAGAAGCTGATCTTATCGATACAAAAGAAGTCATTGAATCCTATGGGACGATTCTTAATCCAATCACTACAGGGTATCATCGTTTAAAAGGAGAAGTCCGCTTCAACGATGTATCCTTCGCTTATAAAGCCGCAGAGCCTGTCTTGACGCATTTTAATCTTGAGGTCAAATCAGGACAAACCATAGCCTTGGTTGGGGAAACAGGCAGTGGAAAAAGTACCATCGTTAATTTGCTTTGTCGATTCTATGAACCCAATGATGGCTTTATCAGCATCGATGGGATACCTCTAAAAGAACGCTCAGTCGGATGGCTTCATTCTAACCTAGGTTATGTCCTACAAGCGCCTCATTTGTTTTCTGGTTCCGTACGAGAAAACATTCGCTATGGAAGACTTGACGCGACTGATGAAGAGATCGAAACTGCAGCTCGTTTGGTTGACGCGCATGATTTTATTACTAAACTCGATAAAGGCTACTTGACCGATGTCGGAGAAGGCGGTAATCGTTTATCTACAGGTCAGAAGCAACTGATCTCCTTTGCGCGTGCTGTCATCGCTGATCCTAGTATCTTTGTCTTAGATGAAGCCACTTCATCGATCGACACAGAAACTGAACAGATCATTCAAAAAGCCATCGAAAATCTTATGAAAGATCGTACTTCGTTCATCATCGCTCATCGTCTATCAACGATCGTGAATGCGGATCGTATTTTAGTTATACGTAAAGGTCTGATCGTAGAAGACGGGATCCATCATGAGCTGATGATGAAGCATGGATATTACTATCGTTTATACACCAATCAATTCAATGAAGACCTACAAAATCAATTGCTGAATCTACATGAAAGCGATGAAGAAGCCAGTCTATCTTTTGAGCATTAATTCATCTATAATCATTCTAAGAGGAAATTATGAATCTACACTTAAGCGACATTAGACAGCTTCAATCAGAACTCGATGAACAGATCATGGCCAACCATAAGGTAACTCGATCGGAGACCAAAACCAAGAGGATCTTGGCTTTATTGGTTGAGATCGGAGAACTGGCCAATGAGACCCGTTGTTTTAAGTTTTGGAGCTTTAAGAAAGCCAGTGAAAAGGAAGTCTTATTGGAAGAATTAGGAGATTGTGTTCATTTTGCGATCTCACTTGGGATCGATCTCAATGATGATTCAACAGAGATGGCTTTTAGTTCTAGAGACGCTTCATTGAGCGAACAATTCATTGATTGGATGGATGAGACCAGTAAACTAAAAACAGAATTCAATCTTAACCAATATAAGATCGTATTATCATATATTGGATCTATCGCTTTAGCGATGGGCTTTGATGCCCAAGATGTCTATGATTTTTATGTGAAGAAGAATGAGATCAACCATCATCATCAGCAGAACAACTACTGAGAAGGAGAAATATGGAGAAACACAAGAAGATCGAACAGTTAGAAGATGCGTATGGGGTCGTCGATTTAGAAATGATGGAAGCTTTTACCTCAGCTGATGGAATATCAGGCTGTGAGAAACAAGCGACCAGAGTCATGAAACACTATGTTTCACCTTATGCGGATGAAGTGACCTATGATAATCTAGGGTCTTTGATCGCCCTTAAAAAGGGAAGTGGAAAAGGTCCTAAGGTCATGCTTTCAGGACACATCGATGAGATCGGTTTTGTCGTTAGAGCCATCGATGAGAAAGGTTTCATTAGATTAGCGCCTGTTGGGGGTTGGTGGGGACACGTCTTATTGTCTCAACCGGTCATCATTACCACACGTTCAAATGCGAAATTCGTTGGGGTCATCGGTTCTAAACCTCCTCATGGATTATCCCCTGAAGTTAGATCAAAAGTCATGGAAGTCAAAGATCTCTTCGTTGATCTTGGGGTCAAAAATAAAGAAGAAGTAGAACTCTTGGGTATCAAACCAGGTGATATGGTTACTCCTAAATCAGAGTTCACCATTATGGCCAATCCTAATTATTTGATGGCTAAAGCATGGGATAATCGCGTAGGGGCATTGATCGCAACTCAAGTTTTGATGAACTTGAAAGATGTAAAACATAGTGCTGATGTCTATGCGGTAGGGACTGTTCAAGAAGAAGTTGGTTTAAGAGGCGCTAAGACAGCGACCTATGCGGTCAAACCTGATTTAGGGATCGCCGTCGATGTGACTGTCGCCAATGATATGCCTGGAAGTGAACCTGGGACGAAGATGGGCGTAGGGATTACCTTAGCTGTCCAAGATTCATCTCATTTAGGTCATCGTGGATTATTAGATCTTCTTACTGATCTCTCAAAAGAACTTAAATTGGATGTTCAATATGATACCTTATTGGCAGGAGGAACCGATTCAGGGGAACTCCATAAATCCTTTGATGGAGTAGTCAATTGTACTCTATCTATTCCTGCTCGTTATATCCATTCTCATCGTGCTTTGATCCATCGTAAGGATTATTGTGATACGATCACCTTGCTTACAGAATTTGTGAAGCGTGTTGATTGGGATCTCATCGAAAAGCTAAGAAGCAGTAATCGATAAGCCGTGCCTTTCCCTAAAGGGAGAGGCTTTTTTCTGTTATAATGTCGTTATGAAAAAAATGGAATGGTTCACACTCTTATTTGTTTTGGGCTTAGATGCTGCCACTAAAACATTGATCAGTACCTTGATTCCTTATGGCTCCGATGTGGTCGTCATCAAGGATTTCTTTTGGTTAACTTATCTTAAAAATACAGGTGCTGCTTGGAGCTTTATGGAAGGCCAGCAATGGTTCTTTATCCTGTTAGCTGCGGTTGCTTGTGTGGTCATGGGTGTTTTCTTTATCAAGTCGGATAAAAAGTCGACATGGTTAAGATACGCTTTGATCTTTATGTTTGTAGGAGCGTTTGGAAATTTGATCGATCGATTGACAGTTGGTGGGGTAAGAGACTTCTTAGCCTTCAATATCTTTGGTTATCATTTCCCTGTCTTTAATGTGGCAGATATGGCCTTGAATGTAGGCGTAGTGTGTATGATCATTGAGACCATTTTGGATGAAAGAAGAAAACATGCCTGATTTCGAATATGTCGCAAATGCGCTAGACCTTAGAGAGCGCTTAGATAAAGTATTGGTCAAAGCGATGCCTGGTTTCTCAAGAAACCGCATCCAACAGTTGATAGATTTTGGTTATGTCTTGGTTAACGATGAAGAAGTTAAACGAAACACCAAAGTCAGAGAAAACGACATCATCACCGCTGAATATCCTGAAGCGGAAAGCTTAGAGGTCGTTGCGGAGAAAATGGATCTTGATGTGCTGTATGAAGACAGTGATCTTTTGGTCATCAATAAACCAAAAGGCTTGGTCGTTCATCCAGGGGCAGGGAATCCTTCTCATACTCTAGTCAATGGTTTATTGTATCATTGTCAAGATCTATCAGGGATCAATGGGATCACCCGTCCTGGAATCGTCCATCGTATCGATAAAGATACTTCAGGGTGTTTGGTGGTCGCTAAAAACGATAAGTCTCATCATGAGCTGTCTCATCAACTTCAAGAAAGAACCTTAAAAAGAACCTATTGGGCTTTGATCCATGGGGTTTTAGAACACAACAGTGGTCGTATAGAAGCACCTATTGGACGTGATAAATCAGATCGTCAAAAGATGACCGTTACCGCCATCAACTCTAAACCAGCTGTGACTCATTTTAAAGTACTTGAACGGTTTAAGAATATGACCTTGGTTGAGTGTCAATTAGAAACAGGAAGAACCCATCAGATCAGAGTTCATTTTCAATACATAGGATTTCCTTTGGTGGGGGATCTTAAGTATGGGCTTCATCAAACTTTAGATACTGATGGACAATGTCTTCATGCCTTGGCCATTGATTTCATTCATCCAACGAGTGAACAAGTCATGCATTTCGAAGCGCCTCTTCCAACCTATTTCACGACCCTTATCCAAAAACTTAGATCAGGTGACGCCGTATGAACAAACACAATGAATATTTAATGACCCTAGCTGCTTTGGCTTTGGTTGAGCAAGAAGGCTATAAGATCATCGATGTCCGTATCTTAGGCAAAGAGATCTGGCTCAATCATCCTAAAAATACGAAAGAATTGATTCGTTTCTCATTGAATGGAGGCTTTAATCTACCTCGTCAAGAAGAACGTACCAATGCGATAAGAAAAGCCATAGAGAAGATCTTTGGGGAACGTACTTTAATGTATGATGTCCGCTTCGATGAAGAAGAAACAGGCTATGAGCTCAAAGAAGATACAGCGTATGTCATATTAAGTCCAAGAACCAGTGAAAACATATTCTTGGATCGTTTTCCTGTGCTTAAGCCTACTTTATTAGCGATAGAAGAACAAGCAACGGATCTAGAAGAAGCTCAACGTAAACTCGATCTACAACGTCCTAAACGAACTGAGAATATACGTCCTAAGACTCCTAAAGCGACCCTTGTGATCTTGATCATGTGTTTGGTGATGTTTGGGGTAATTACCCTATTTACGGATCTTTTAGGCTATGACCCTGTCAATACATCGATTTTACTAGGAGCCTATTATAAGACCTTTATCGTCGCAAACTATGAATACTGGCGTTTTTTAACATCAGGTTTTATCCATATCGATGCGATCCATCTGATGATGAATATGTATGCCTTATATAACCTAGGGATCTTCTTTGAATCTAAGTTTGGGGCTAAGCGTTTCGTTGCGACCTTATTAACGGGCGTTGTTTCGGGTTCTGCTTTCTTGTTTATCACGTCAGGTAATGTCTTGGCAGTAGGAATGAGTGGAGGTCTATTTGCGATCTTAGGGGCCATTGTGGTCTATCAGATCGAAAGTGGACAAATCAAATATCGTCCTGTACAGATGCAACTGGCTCAGCTTTTGATCATCAATCTCTTTATCTCCTTTATCCCAGGTATAGCTTTTCAAGCCCATATTGGGGGCTTTATAAGCGGGGTCTTGATGGCTTTGTATTTCAACTATAAACCTTCATGGAAACCTCTTAAAAGACATGTCTTGATCTCATCGATGTTGCTTGTGTTAGTAATGGGAGGCTTGATTGTAGTCGATAAGAAACATAGCCCTTATTATGGCTTAACTGATCAAGGAGTCGTTAATATGGCTTATGATTTAGGATTGGATTGGTATGCGAATATACTGGATGATAGCTTAATGTCCTATTATCAACGGGAGGGACAATGAAAAGAAAAAACGTCATCAGTTGGGATGAATACTTTATAGGTATGGCTCATTTATCAGCCTTGCGCTCTAAGGATCCATCGACTCAAGTCGGGGCAGTCATTGTCTCCTCATCCAATAAGATCGTTAGTATAGGCTATAATGGGCTTCCTAAAGGCTGTAGTGATGATGAGTATCCTTGGGATAGAGAGGGCAGTACTTTAGAAACCAAATACGTCTATGTGGTCCATGCGGAACTCAATGCGATCTTAAATTCACCTATGCCTGTCAATGATTGTAAGATCTATGTCTCCTTGTTTCCATGTAATGAATGCGCAAAAGCCATCATCCAATCAGGCATCAAAGAGATCGTCTATGAGGATGATAAATACGCAGATACGGACCATGTCAAGGCAAGTAAAAGAATGCTGAATTCAGCAGGGGTAGCCTTAAGACAATTGCCTCATAAAGTATCAGTCGTTTTGAAGGTCGATTAAAGGTTTTAGATTCTTAAAGTGGAGCTTTGCCACTTTTTTTAATGTAGAAATGCCGTGTTGTGCTAAAAATTTACTCGCAAAGGCATCGACTAGATTAGATGCCCCTTTTGGA
Source organism: uncultured bacterium (assembly GCA_903919545.1). GTDB lineage: Bacteria > Bacillota_I > Bacilli_A > Erysipelotrichales > Erysipelotrichaceae > UBA2212. The sequence continues at coordinate 9,296 of CAIXIN010000276.1, forward strand.
AAAACGGTATCGTATTTTGATCCCATCGCTTCAAGTTCTTTTAAGAAAGCGGTTCTTGCGATGACAGAAGCACAAGCTACCGCAAAATACTTAGACTCAGCTTTTGTCTCAAAATGAAGTGCTTTGAAGATCTTGCTTTGGCCTTCTAGATAATTGAAATAATTGGTTTTAGGGGTAAACTGATCGACCACATTTAAAGTGCTATGCTTACTTAAATCTACTTTATTATTGAGATGGACGTAAGCTTGATTATGAAGCTTAGCTTTAATGGCGTTCATATTATCGGATTCATGAACTTCATTGTATTTTTGATTGGTGAGGATCAATAGACTATGAGGCAGGGTAGACATTAAGATTGGTCCTATCTGTAAGATCATCTCATCAGTCATCTTCTTAGAATCTTGAATGGGATACACTTTAAGTGTCTCATAATGAGCCTCGCTCACAAAACAAGCCGCAACCACGACAGGTCCAAACACATCGCCTGTCCCAACCTCATCAGAGCCCGCTTGAGCTTTGAATTTTGTTGAGTAAACACCCGCATAAAAGGAAGCCCCATCACCTTGAAAAACAACTTTCTTACTGGTGTAGATGGTGATCGTACAATCGCTTAAAATGAGCTGAGCTGATACATAAGGCAGTTCTCGTGATGATTTTTGAGAAGCGTATGTGGTGATCAATTCATCGATTTGTTTTTGGGTGAGGGTTAATGAAATATTCATATAAATAGTGTATCATACGTTTGCGTTTGGTTTTGCGTTATACTATCATTAATGAAGAGGAACTAAAAGGAGAAATCATGACTTTACCTGCCAGTATATTTCAGTATATGAATATCGCAATCTTAGTTTTTGTGGGATTGATGTTGATCTATGGTTATTTTAAAGGCTTCTTACTTCAAATCTTTAGTATCCTTATCTTTATTGCGGTAGCCTTTGTCTCATGGTTGATTGCTCCTGCTTTAGCGAAAGCAGTTCCTTTGATGCAAGCCAATGAACAATTCAATGTGATTCCTATCATTGGACCTCTTTTTCAAGATTCCATCAATACAATCTTTTGGTTCATCATCATCGTCGTAGGACTAATGATCTTGAGTCTATTCTTTAAACCAGTCTTAAAAGGTATCGGTAAGATTCCTATTATAAAAACAGTCAATCGAGTCTTAGGTCTTCTTTTAGCGGGACTAAAAGCAGCTGTAGTTTTGATCTTGGTTGCCTTACTATTTAACTCAGGATTGTTTACGAATGGGAAGGCCTTGGTGACTCAATCTTATTTAGGTCAATTGATGCCTGTTACTCAAAGTATGGTGGATTCCTTATCCGCTAAATTTGATCCATCAGGCTTGGTTGGTAAAATCATGACAGGATCTGAATTCAGTGAGGATGATACAATCGCTTTAGAGAATTGGCTAAGTGAAAAGAAAGTTCCTGATCCTATCGTTCCTATACTATCTAAACTTCTAAGACTAAAACCACTCAGTGGCACTGAGATGACCACTCTTGTCGATTGGATGAGAGCCAATGGGATCTCAGAAGAAGATATCACTAAATTTATGGAAAGCTTTAAATGATCCCAATCGCATCCTTAGAGTATCAAAATGTTTTAGAGATACTGGCGAATTTCGCCAGTTTTTCGCTGTCTAAGGACTTGATCCTTAAGTTAACTCCTTATGATAAAAAACTGCTGATACAAAGAGAAAATGCACGTACAGCTTCAGCGATGACTGTAGAAAGACTCTATGGGATGTGTCCTATGATGGGGATGAGCGATATACGCTTAGCGCTTCATCAATCCGTAAGAGATCAGATCTTATCGATTCCTGATCTGATGGATATCGCTCGTTTTAATCGAGGGATCATGTTGATCCAGAAATTCTTTAAGGATGCCCAATGTGAAAAGGAAGCCTTATTGGATTTAGTCAATGGATTAGAATCTTATCCTAGTTTGGCTGAATCAATAGAGAAATGTTTCAATGGGGCCTATGAAGTCTTAGATTCAGCATCTCCTAAACTAAAAGACATTCGTCGACACCTTAGATTGGCTCAAACCAAGCTTCAAGATACAGCGACTTCGTTTATCCAAAAGAATGCCTCGTCTTTAAGTGAACCCATTTCGATGATTCGTAATGATCGTGTAGTGGTCTTAGCGAAGAACTCAGAAAAACATAGTTTTAAAGGGATGATCCATGGGGAATCTGCCTCTGGACAAAGTGCCTATGTGGAACCACCTGTATTGGTTGAACTCAACAATGCCTTGGCGAAGCTCTTGATCGATCAAGAAGAAGAAATCAAAAGAATCTGTTTTGAGTTAAGTCAAAAGATTAAACCTTACGCAGAATCGATGGAAGCTCATTTAGAGACCGCTTCAGTAATAGATGCCTTGTTTGCGAAAGCAAGATATGGGAATTCTACCTTTGGGATTGTAGCTCAATTAAGCGATGATCTCTATTTAAAGGATGCGCGTCATCCACTAATCGATCCACAAAAAGTGGTTGCGAATACCTATCGTTTAGATGAAAAAGAACGAGTATTACTTATCACTGGTCCTAATACTGGAGGTAAAACCGTCTCGCTTAAGATCATAGGTCTATTTTGTTTGATGGCGTATTCTGGGATTCCTGTTTTATGCGATGAAGCACGCTTACCTTTATTTGGACAGATCTTCGTCGACATTGGGGATGATCAATCGATTGCACATTCGCTTTCTACTTTTTCTGCTCATCTTTCAAAATTATCTCAAGTTACCGATAAAGCCGATGAACATA
>CAIXIN010000277.1 GCA_903919545.1 uncultured bacterium
GTGGTGAGACATTATATGGAATTGTCTAGATATGCCTTTGGGGTAGATAATGGATTCTATCCATTAGGCTCATGTACGATGAAATACAATCCTAAGCTCAACGAAACAACTGCAGCTTTAGAAGGCTTCAATTCGATTCATCCTACTCAAGATCCTTCTACTGTAAAAGGCGCCATGAGTTTATTAAGCAATCTAGGTGCTTCACTTTGTGAGATCACAGGAATGGATGGTTTTACTCTACAACCTTCCGCTGGAGCTCATGGGGAATTTACTGGTCTACTCTTGATTCATGCCTATCATAGTGATCGTAAAGATCTAAAAAGAACCAAGGTCATCGTTCCTGATTCAGCCCATGGGACCAATCCTGCGTCTGCGAATATGGCTGGATATTCGATCATCAATGTCCCTTCTAATCCTTTAGGAGGCGTAGATGTCGAAGCTTTAAAAGGTGTCTTAAGTGATGAAGTTGCGGCATTGATGCTTACGAATCCTAATACCTTAGGACTATTTGATCCTAATATCGAAGAGATCGCTGCTTTGGTTCATAAGGCAGGAGGTTTACTTTACTACGATGGAGCCAATCTAAACGCCATCATGGGTGAAGTAAGACCTGGTGATATGGGCTTCGATGTGGTTCATCTTAACCTACATAAGACTTTCTCTACACCTCATGGAGGAGGAGGTCCTGGTTCAGGTCCTGTAGGAGTTAAGAAACACTTGATGCCTTATCTACCTAAAGGAACCATCATCGATGAACACTTCGTTGAGAATGAAAAAACCATAGGAAGAGTACGCTCCTATTATGGGAATTTCTTAGTCAACGTAAGAGCTTATACCTATATCTTATCTCTAGGTTCTAATGGCTTAAAAGAAGCTTCAGAAATGGCTGTACTCAATGCGAATTATATGATGAGCCAACTTAAAAATGACTTCACTGTAGCTTATCCTGGGCCTTGTATGCATGAATTTGTCTTGAGTCTACAAGATCTCAAAGACAAAACAGGGATCTCTGCGAAAGACATCTGTAAAGGACTCTTGGATTATAAGGTCCATCCCCCAACGATGTATTTCCCACTGATCGTTCATGAGGCACTTATGATAGAACCTACAGAAACTGAATCTAAAGAAACCATGGATGAATTCATAAAGATCTTGATCGATCTCAAAGAAAAAGCATCTACGGATCCTGACTATCTAAAGAATGCGCCTTATACGACACCTATAAAACGTGTCGATGATGTCTTGGCCGCAAGACATCCAGTCTTAAAATACGAGATGTAAAAAGAAGTGCCGAGAGATCGGCACTTCTTCTTTGTTTACTTTAGATGAATCTTCTCATCAACTTCAACTTCTTTATCTTTCTTACGTTTAGTGAAGAAGAAAATATAGACGAGGGCTGCGATCCCTGCGACTGAGAAACCTATTCCTCTTAACCAATAATCGAAAGATTCTGGTAAACCACTGACTTTGATTTCTTTGACTTCTCCACTACCTAAGGCAATACTTTCACTACTTGTTAAATGAAGTCTAAAGCCATAGGTTGAGTTCTTCCATCCTTCTGGTGGGATATATGAATAAGAACCTTGTGTATCTCCTAAAGGTACTTCTGCGATACTCATCATGATGAGGTCTTCAACGAAACTGTTGTCTTTGATGACTTCAACCATCAATTGAACATTGGTTGCGGGTTTATAAATATTCCTGATTGTATAGATCAATTTCATATTCTTGATCTTGTCTGTCTTCTCATCAAACTGAGGATCCATCATAAAGTTGGTGATGAAGATGGTTTGAGCACTGAGTTTGATTTCTAACGAATCTTTATCTTTTAAAGTAAAGCTCTGTTTAGCGACTTCCGTGCCTTCATAATAGGCATACACGATGTAGTCTCCAGGAACCAAACGATCACTTAATAATCCTGTATCCGATTGAGAAACAGGATCATTGACACTACCTGCATTGACTCTGAATACTTTGAGATCGGCTATGAAAGGTTCATCATCTTTATCAAAGGTAGAGATAGAAACATCTCCTGCTTCTCCATAGATCACAAGCCTTGTCTTAAGTTGAGCCGAACCTAAAAGTTGTATTCCAGTGATCTCATTAGGTAGTATTTCCGCAAGCAAGCCCAATTCATAATCTCCAGGAACAGCATTTTCATCTACTTTAAGTGAGATGGGAATACTTACATTAGAATTCGCTTTGATCTTGATGATAGAGCTTTTCAAAATGAAACTGACCCCTTTAGGCCCATTGATTTCTAAACCAACACGAATATCTTGATCATAGTTGTTGAAGAAGATCACGTTGACATCCTTTGTTGTGATCTGTTCTCCTGGAACCATTTTGTAGATATACGAGGAAAATGAACCAGATACTCCAAAACCACCTGTAGCGGCTTTTACATTGGGTATCATCATGGTTAAGAGTATGATGAACCCAAACAAGGTCAATAAGAGTCTTTGGATTTTACGAGCTTTCATAGTGTTCCTTTATATGGTTAATTTGAGATCCCTATTGAGATGGATCCCCAATAAAGTCCCTGTTTAAAATTCTGAGACAATTGAATATAGATATAGAGTTGAATCATTGACCCAGCTTCTGTTGTTTTAGATCCATCAAGCGTAAACATAAAATAATCACTGGACAACTGGTTCGCACTAATTAGATCATAACTGTCCTCATCATTCAATCTTAAAGAGAAGGTTTGATCAGCGTTGCTTTCTAGACTAGAATCACTCACCAGACTAGCTTGTAGATCTTGACTTAATTGATCAAGTTTTGAATTGCCTACCCAAGTACCACTTGACTTCGCACTTAGATCATAGGATCCATTACTGATGATTTTGATGTTTGAATTAACAAGAGAATCAACAGAAGCATAGGTGGTATCATAAGCGATATTTCCCCACCCTAAAGTTTCTGATTCAAGTTGGATCTCCCCATACCAATCGACACTGAAATATTCCAGGAAAGCTCTGGCCCGCGTTGGGTTAGGCGTAGCTATACCTCTATAATCATCCGAGACCAGAATGCTTAGTCCCCAATCATTTGCGGCTACGGCAACTTTAGAGACTGTAAATTCGATTACAAACTCATATGACTTCAAACCATTCTCAAACTGAGAAACATTTGAGGAAACAAGTGACCATGTAGAGTTTAGATTATTGGTGTTGCTATCATAAATGATTTTAGGTTCACTTTGTAGATCTGTTGCCCAATAGAAAGCAAATTCAGTTCCTTCTTGGTTGGTCCCATTGAGATTTTCCGGACTATAAACACCTTGATAAAATACAACCTCCAAATACATCGTATCTAGATTGTCCTCATCTGATACGGTGAAGTGAAGTTTATAGGTTTGTGTAGGAACTAAATTTGTCACTTCATTGAGTTCATCAGTACTTGATTTTATATTGAGATTTGAAAGCGAAATCGGATTATTCGATCCCGAACTTGTCGCATATACAACCTGATTCATCAATAGTAAAAGTGAAATCGTGATGGCTAAGCTTATTAATTTTTTCATTGCATTTGAGAGTTTCATAAAGGTTAATTCTATTATACTTTACTGAGAATAACACCCTTGTATCAGTGCATACTTTGTAGATAATTAAGCACATTTGGTGTTAATTTTTTTGTTGTA
>CAIXIN010000278.1 GCA_903919545.1 uncultured bacterium
GCTTTGAAGAACTTCTGAGAGAACTTCATGATGATCCCAATCAATACAGCTGAGAACGGAAGCACCAACATCGCTACCAAAGACATTTGCCAATTGATGGAGAACATCATGATCAAGATCCCAATGATGGAGGTGACTGAGGTGATCAACTGGGTTATCCCTTGAGATAAGCTCATGTTGATGGCGTCGACGTCATTGGTGATATGGGATAATACTTCCCCATAGTTATGACGATCGAAGTAAGAGAAAGGCAAGCGTTCGATCTTGGCGTTGATTTCCTTACGTAAGTTATAGGTTACGTTGTTGGAGATCTTGGTCATGATGAAGCCTTGGATATAGTTGAATAAAGCACTGACGAGATATAGTCCAATTAAGATGATGATAATACGGCCAATCCCTGTAAAGTCTATGGTTCCAGAATTGGTGATCTTACTCATCATCCCAGTCACTAAGATTGTCGTAGCTTCACCTAAGATCTTAGGTCCAACGACTGTAAATACGGTTGAAGCTATGGCGAAGATCATAACGAAGATTAAACCTACTGTATATGGGCTAAGATACTTCAATAACTTCTTAAGTGTACCTTTAGCGTCCTTAGCCTTTTCACCACTGCCACCCATTGGGCCCATAGGACCGCCCATAGGACCGCCTTGACGTTTAGGCTGTTCGAATTTTTTGTTTTGACTCATAACGCCAATTCCTCCTGTGATAACTGTGAAGAAGCGATTTCATAATAGGTAGGGCAACTCTTCAAAAGTTCATGATGAGTTCCTGTTCCAACGACTTTACCTTCTTCTAAGACAATGATTTGATCAGCATTCATGATCGTTGAGACACGTTGAGCTACGATCAATAAGGTCGTATTTCTAAGTTCTTTATGAAGGGCTTCTCTTAAACGTTGATCAGTTTTAAAATCTAAAGCAGAGAAACTATCATCGAAGATGACAATAGGGGATCCTTTAACCAAAGCACGTGCGATCGATAGACGTTGTTTTTGTCCACCAGAGACATTCGCTCCAGCTTGAGCGATGTTGGTTTCAAAGCCTTCTTCTTTTTGAGTGATGAAGTCTGTCGCTTGAGCGATATCAGCTGCTTTTTTGACTTCTTCATCTGTGGCTGTTTGTTTACCATATTTCAAATTGAAATTGACACTACCTGATAAGAGCATACCTTTTTGAGGTACATAACTGATGGTCTCATGAAGATCATGTTGAGAGACTTCTCGAATATCGACGCCATTGACTTTGATTGAACCAGCTGTGACATCATAGAATCGAGGAATCAAGTTGATTAATGTACTCTTACCTGAACCAGTAGAACCGATAAAGGCAGTCGTTTGACCACGTTGTGCGGTAAAGCTTACATCATGAAGAACATCTTCATTGGCTTTCCCATATCGGAAAGATACATTATTGAATTCGACCATTCCGATTTTGGAATTGTCGAAGGCTTTAGGACTTTCAGGATCTACTATCTTGTTTTTAACAGCAAGAACATCAGCGATACGAGATGCGGAAACTTCAGCACGAGGCAAGATGATAAATACCATCGAGATCATAAGGAAACTCATGATGACTTGCATTGCATATTGCATAAAGGCCATCATCTGTCCAATTTGTAGATTGGAGGCATCGATTTGTTTCGCCCCAAACCATACGATCAAGATAACCGTTAAGTTCATGATCAACATCATGAAAGGCATTAATACGATCATGACACGATTCACAAACAATAAGGTATCGGCTAAATTTCTATTGGCTTTGTCGAAACGTTTGGCTTCGAATTTTTGATTTCCGAAAGCACGGACAACCATCAATCCACTTAGACCTTCACGGGCAACCAAATTCAATTGGTCAACCAGTTTCTGAGTCATTTTGAATTTAGGTACCGCAACAGTAAAGATCACACTGATCATACCGATAAGCAGGGTAACCGCTAAACCAATGATCCAAACCATAGATGTGTTTGTCTTAAAGATCATCCATATCCCACCTACAGCTAAGATAGGTGCATAGAAGAGAATCCTTATCCCCATCGTGATCAGCATTTGGACCTGAGTCACATCATTGGTGGTACGCGTAATCAATGAAGACGCCGCAAAGTGATCGAACTCTTCATTGGAGAAGGTCTCTACTTTATTGAAGATGTCTTTTCTTAGATTTCTAGAAAGGGCAGCACCAATTCTAGATGAAATAAATACTACAGTGATCATCGCAAGAGCACCCAATAAAGTGATCAACAACATCATGACTCCTGTACTAAGAATGTAATTCATCTGTTTGGCACTCATATCTACACCTAATTCAGTGTAGAAGGCCTTAGCGATAACGACCCCTGTTTGTTTAAGTAGAGTCTCACTTACTGCGCCAGAAGTCGCTTGAGCGCCTAATAAACCAGCAGCAGGAATCATTTTTAAAGTTGGGGTCAAGGCATAAAGCTTGTTCACATCGATGTCTGTCATCGATAATGAACCACTCCCAGATCCAGTTCCCATGGATTTTGCGACTGTGATCATGGTCCAAATCGATTGACCAAAGGTCTTATCGAGTTGATCACGAACTTCCACAGTGATGTTTTCATTGAGAACATAGATTTGATTGGATTCTGCGAATGGATATTTCTTGATGTCTTCAGCAGTAGGTGCTGTGATCAAGGTATAAGAATTATCCAATAAGAGCTTTTGTTCATCGGTAGCTAAGGTGTGAATGAAATCATAGCCATTATAGCTAAGAGCATCCGGTGAAGCATGAGTGATCCCGTTTTGTTGAATACCAACAGTAACGATGTTGGACATGTAATTAGGCAAGTTTAGATCCGCAGAAGCTTGGATAAACAAGAGCCCAATCGATAACAGGAGCATAAAGATAAACGGTTTGAAATACTTACTTAATCTGATCATTGTGTTTTCCTTTATTTCTTTTCTTGAGACATATTCATCGTACTCATCGTATACTCAAGCATCTTATCGATGAGCCTCATTAGGTTCTGGGTATCTTCTTCACCCAAGAAACTAAATAATCCATCCAAATAAATCGTTGTTTGCCCAAAAGCAAACTTTAAAGCTGATATTCCGTTTTCAGTCAATTTGACAAGAGTGATCCTACGATCATTCTCATCATAGCTTCTTTCAACGAAACCTTGATGCTCTAAGGTGTCTACCATTTGTGTGGTTGCTGCATTACTGATTTCAAGTTTCGAACTGATTTGTGAGATCATGACGGCTTGTCCCTGATTGATCGAATGGATCGCGACCAAGAGCCATGCATTACATTTCTGTTTGTCTTTGGCATTACGACGCATGATGCGCTGTAAGTTCATATACTTCTCCATGAAGTCATGATAACGCTCTTGTTTTAGTTCTTCCATAAGTCTCCTTTAGGTCGTTAAGCAGGTTAATGATTAAGACACTTAAACAATATAGTCCTATTAGAAGACAATGTAAAGCGAAATAATATGGGGAATTATGTTTAGTAGGATTAGAACACTCTATGAGCATAAGATTAGTCAATTAAGATGTCACTCTTTACAATATTCTTAGGAAATAAATCATGAACCTCACCTCTAAAGTATCCACCCCTAAATATCTTATCCCTAATCAACTTTATCCTGTGATCTATCTTTTACATGGGATGGGAAGTGATGAAGAAGATATTTTTAGTTTATTTGAAGATCTAAAAGAAGAAGCCATCCTTATTGCGATCAGAGGACCTCTTCAAAGAGGCTCTGGTTATGCCTATTTTGATGTCTTAAGAATAGGATATCCTGTGATCGAATCTTTTGATTCGATTATAAATGAACTTGAAGCTTACACAGTTCAAGTTCAAAAGCTTTATCCCATCGATCCACAGAGACAATTCTTTGCGGGTTTTAGTCAAGGAGCCATCTTATCGATGAGTTTAGCGATAAACATGGGAGATCGACTCAAAGGCATTGTCGCTCTTCATGGCTATATTCCTCAACACGTCTCATCAGGAAAAATTGCCGATCTAGAAAATGTACTGATCTATATCGCTCATGGCCAATCAGACGAAATGTTTTCAATGTCTATAGGTAAACTCAATGAAGCCTTCTTTAGAGATCGTTCACCTCAAGTGACCTTTAATCCAGTCCCTCATGGACATTGGATCAGTGATCAAGAGAAGAAAGATACTTTACAGTGGTTAAGGGGTAATCTGTGAGTTTATGAAGAAATCTTGTATACTAGAGATAGCGTTATTCACCTAAGTGTAATCACAATGAACATTACGATAGAACCTTTAAGTCCAGAACTTGCGTTAATGTATGTAGACTATCTAGAAAAGATGGATTTTCATCACGCTCCTGATTGGGCAGGTTGTTTCTGTCGATTCTATCATTCAAACTGCACAGATCTTCAATGGAAAGCTCGTACGCCTGAAGAAAATAAAGCAGAAGCATTCTCAGCCATACAAGATGGATCTATGAAAGGTTTCTTAGCTTTTCATGAAGACCAATGTGTAGCTTGGGTCAACGCAAACAACATCAAGGCTTATCCTAAACTACAAGAATTCCTTGACTTACCCATAATTCTGCCGCAAACGGCTTGTATTGTATGTTTCGTTATTCATCCCCAGTTTAGAAATCAAGGGATCGCACGTCAATTGATTGATACTTGTGTGCTTGCTTATGAAGCCGAAGGCTATGACGCATTAATGGGCTTTCCCTTTGAGAATTTAAACTCTCCTGAGAAGGCTTATCATGGGACGCCTAAGATGTATTTAGAAAAAGGCTTTGAATGTTTAGAAGAAAGAGAAGGAATCTTTATGATGAGAAAGGTTTTTAAGAAATGATCAATCGTTTAGAAATGATCTTATATAAATTATTCTTTTGGGGAATGGTCCCAACGATCTTTTTCCTTGCTGGTTGGTGGTCCAGTATAGGACTACAAGACAATCAAGAAATTTTTTCAATTGCCTTAGCGGGCTTAGGTTTTGGGATCTTGATCGATGTGTTGGTTTTAAAGCCTTGGTTAAAATCATTAGAGACCTTATCCAATTGGATACTGATCAGTGTTTATGTCTTTTACTCGATCATGGTCTTAGGTTTCTTTATGGGAGTGCCTCTATTTAATCTTGGATTAGGAATCTTGGCTGGACGCTTCATGGCTCGCATAGGTTTATATAAAAAACTACCGAAAGATAAAATGGATAAGTTAATTCATTCTACAGCGAGATTCACTACGTTCATACTCTTTGGGATCTGTCTAATTTCAGCTTGGATCGCACTTAAAGATCCTCTGGATACCGCCATCAATCTTCAAGGGATGTTTCAATTAGGCTTTACCGTAAGCAGTACTATGGTTTTAGGTTTAGTGATCTTTGGGGGCATCTTCTTATTGATCCTTCAATATATTCTAACGATTAGATTTGCGAAATATGAACTTAAACATATCGCTTTTGATCCTCAAGATCCTTTCTATCGTCCAGTAAGTTAAGCTCTTGTCTAGGATTGAACTTAATGACTTATAATAAAGAGGGTCAAACCTTCTTTTTTATGATAAGGAGCGAAGTAGTATGGATAAAACAAACGCATTAAGAATCCTAGATAAAGCTAAGATTCCCTATACTCTACATACTTATGAGTCTGATGGGATCGCTTTGGATGCGATAGAAGTGTCTCATCGAATCCATGAGTCTATTGATAAAGTCTATAAGACCTTGATCGTGGTGGGGGCTTCAAAACGCTATATCGTTTTGGTCATCAATGGGGCAGATGAAGTCGACCTAAAAAAAGCAGCCCTCGTTCTCAATGAGAAAAATCTTGAATTGATTCCTGTTTTATCACTCTTAAGTGTTTCAGGTTATGTTCGAGGAGGCTGTAGTCCTGTTGGGATGAAGAAACTATTCACGACTGTTTTTGATGAGAAGATCTTAGATCTTGATCGAGTTATTGTCTCTGCGGGTAGGATTGGGTTACAGATGGAACTCAACTCTAAAACACTTATTGCTTGTGTTGATGGGAAAGTGGCTGATTTGGTTAAAACGAAGGCATTTATTTAAATAAACAAAGCGCCTCATGATATACTTATTTCACTAAAACTGTGCCCAAAGCGTGGCTCAAAAGGAAACAAAATGCTAAATCAATTAAAAGATACATTAGGTAAAGCAGTACTTAATCCAGACGCAAAAGATGCCTCGATGAAAGTCTTGGTAGGAACAAATGAAGGCTGGAATCATGTGATGAGGGTATTTGAACTTGAAGTTGGGGGATATACTCCTAAACATACTCATGATTGGCCTCACATCAATTATGTGCTTGAAGGTACAGGAGTATTATTTCTAAATGGTGTTGAGAATAAAGTGGAAGCTGGATCCTATGCTTATATCCCAAGCAATGAGCTTCATCAGTTTAAAAATGGGGGTAATTCCGTCTTTAAGTTTATTTGTATCGTCCCTAGTGAAAGTCATAAATAAAATCAGCAGTGCTGATTTTTTTAATGGATTCTATTAAGTCAACTTCCCAGAGCTATGTTTAGGATGATGAGATCCTAAGATGCGATACAGGTGTAAACTAAGGACATTCAAGAAAGCAATTAGAATGGCGATACAAAGCAGTAATAAGAAACCTTGACCATTAGGATAGAGATTAGGACCTAAACTAAAGTAAATGATCGTGATAAGATCAGCGATTAGTATGATGCTTAAACTGGTTCCTATGATGACTTTAAGGTCTTTTTCTTTATCAAAAAGAAGAACAAATAGATTGGTTAACATAAAGGTAAAAGCTGGTATTACGATTTGAAGTATAAATATTCCATTGATCAATAAAGGTTCTTGTTCAAGATTAAAACCAATGTTCATGATGGGTAAGGTGATCAGGACGATGATTGATGAATAGATCGCTTTTTTCATAAAATCTCCTGATAACAGTATATCGATACGATTTAACTTTATCTACCTACCTTGAGTGTGAGTTTGATGAAACTTTTTAACCTATAACTTTAGTTTAAAATACAAGACATCTTGAAGAGGATTATCATAATAGGAACTTACTTCAATAAAACCATTTCTTTGATACAAAGAAACAGCACTCTTTAGACTCGATAAAGTATCAAGCACCATCTCTTCATATCCTATGATCTTGGCTTCTTGTATGATCTTCTCAACCAAGAGTTGACCACAATGATGACCTCTATATTGAGGTCGAATATATAAACGTTTCATCTCACATCGTGTTTCATCAAAGCGACGTAAAGCGATACATCCAGCGATCTCTTCATCGATGGTGATCATATAGAGTCTTCCATCTGGTAAGGCATACTTTCCTGGTAAGGTTTTTATTTCTTCGTCGTAGTTTTGAAAACAGAGATCGATTCCAAGACTCGTTTGATACTCGATGAAGAGCTTCTTAATGTCTTCTAGATGATCATACGCTGAAATTATTTCTATTTTCATTCCGTTTCTCCAATCGATGTTTACCTTGGTTTCTATTATACTCAAGAGTTTTCTACTTTGCTTAAGTTTGTGAGATGATACACTTTCACATGCACCCTTACATAAGGATGATATAATAAATCCGTCTGAATTTATTATTTTGAAAACAATATGTAAATAGGAGAACTGATGAAGCTCAATCCAATTGAATATCAGATTATCGTAGAATCTTCCCCTAATATGATTTGGAGAGCTGGAACAGATGCCTTATGCAACTATTTTAATGCGACCTGGTTGAAGTTTACAGGAAAAACCATGAATGAAGAGATTGGGAATGGTTGGGCTACAGGGGTTCATCCAGATGATTTTGACCGTTGTCTAAAAATCTACCTCGATAATTTCGCGACCCAAACAGATTTTGAGATGGAATATCGATTAAAACGACACGATGGGATCTATCGTTGGATCAATGATCGTGGAGCGGCTGTTTTCTCTGATAAACAAGAATTTGAAGGGGTTATAGGAAGCTGTGTCGACGTAACGGATAAAGTCGAAGGCCAGATGATGCGTGAGTTGGCTCAAAAAGATGGACTTACTGGAATCTATAATCGTCAACATTTTGAACGTTTAGGGACCACGGAATTCTTAAGAGCGAAGCGGTTTAATACGTATCTTACCTTGGTCATGATCGATATCGATGACTTTAAAAACATCAATGATACTTATGGACATATCGCAGGGGACTTCGTTTTAAAAGAAGTCGCACTCTTTCTATCTAAACAGATCCGAGATTTCGATGTCTTGGCTCGTTTTGGGGGAGATGAATTCGTGATATTGATGCCCAATACGAAACAGGTTGAAGCCCAAACTTTGGTGGATCGATTGGACAATACCTTATGTGATTTGAAGATCCTTTTTGAAAAGGACCTTATCAGTATCTCAGCGAGTTTTGGGATCACTCAACTCAATGAAGAAGAAAAGTTTGAGAAAGTACTGGTCGCAGCGGATAAACGACTTTATGAGAAGAAACGGAATCGTTCATTAAAACAAACATCAGAAATTTAAAGCCCTTGCGGGCTTTTGTTTATAATGAACTTACTTTAATACTGAAACTATATACAAATTTCTTGTTTTTCTGTAGATGATATTCTTTAGGGCCAGCGTAGAAGCCAGGTAGATCACCTGCGACACCTTTTTGGCCATAGTCGATATTGACACTTGTGAGGGTTTGTTTAGGAAGTTCATAGATGTGTTGGGCAGCGTGAAGATCTTCTTGACTATATGGCCAAACACTTGTCTCTAGTAAGGTTTCTGAGCTAGATTCAAAGGTGATGGTGCTTGTCTTACCACTGATCTTTAAGTGTCTAACATCCGTATGATTTCCGTTTTCTTGGGGTCTCATATAATTGTGGTTGAATTCAGACATACTTCCTTGATGAAGTGCGATCTTAGATCCATGATGACGATCTCGATAGTTCTCTTGAGGACCTCTCCCATAGAATTCTATGCCTTGAAAATCAGGTTCTAGACCTAAATTCATCCCAAATCGAATCATATCTTTCTTAGGAAATACAGAAGATTCCACATTGATCGTCCCATCGCATAAGAAAGTATAGATCGTTTGAAGATCTTTGACCAAAGGCATCTTATAGTCGACTATAAGGGTGACCCCATTTTCGATATGACGGACAGTAACTTTCTTAACTCTAAGTTTCGCTTGAGCTTTTTCCCAAGAGCGTATCGCATTAAAATGTTTCATAAAAGGCATAAAGATCTCTATACCACAATCATTGTCTAGATCAGCTCGTGTGAAATTGAAAGTCAAAGGCTCTTTTAAAAGCTTACCTTTCCCATATTCCAAAAGATCGAGGGTTCCCGTTGTCTTATTGAAATAAACGGATACTGCAGATGAACTGATGATTACTTTAGATCTATCTTGAGTAACGATCATTTTTTCTGAGGTGGTAGAAAGCGCTTGGGTTCTAGGAAGTGAATTTATCATGAACTGGGCGAAACAGATCTCATGACCTTTCTTAGCCCAAGGACGATCTTCTTTCTCTAAAGCACTGACTTCACAGATGATCTCAAAAGATGTATCTATCGTATGAAGATGTTTTAAGAAAACTCTGTCGCTTCGTTGAGCCTTGATGGGATCAACTTTTAGTAACTGTTGATCGATCATGACCCCATTGGCGAGGATGCGAGCGATAAAGACCATCGATGAGGTATCGATAAAGACGTTTTTATTGGTGATCAATACACTGTGATCGTAACTGTCATAATCTGTAATGGAGATGTTTGAATAGACATTCTTGACTTCAGTGATTGCGGGATGAAGGGAACGATCAGCAGCGATCAATCCATTTGCGCAAAAGAAAGCATCTGTTTTATCTTCACCGAAATCTCCCCCATACAACCATTGAATAGAACCATCATCTTGAGTGTTTAGAATGGCTTGATCGACGAAGTCCCAAATGAAACCTCCGATCCAATTATCATATTTTTCAAAGTTATCGATGTGTTCTTTAAAATTGCCTAAAGAGTTTTCCATACTATGGGCATATTCACAGTTCATCACTGGAAGATGAGAATATTCTTCTTTCTTAACGGGTTTACGACTTAAGAAAAGTTCAGTGACTTTCTCGATGAAACCTTGAGGAAGGATGTCTTCTTTATTCCCAAAGCGAGCTTCTAATTCAGGACTAGGATACATCATACTGTAGACATCGCTGAGTCCTTTTTGTTTATCACCTTCATAATGGATTGGTCGAGAAGCATCCACAGCCTTCATGGCTTCCTTCATCTTCATAAAGGTAGAACCTTCTCCAGCTTCATTGCCTAAAGACCACATGACGATACAAGGATGATTACGATCTCTTAGAACCATTCTAAGACCTCGATCGATCATCGCATGGACCCATAGGTCATTGTCTTTTGGGAGGACGTTTCTCAAGCCATGGCTTTCTAAATCAGCCTCATCGATGACGTATAAACCCAATTCATCCGCCAAGTCATATAAATGAGGATCATTGGGATAATGCGAGGTCCTGATCGAATTGATATTATGAGCCTTCATGATGAGAAGATCTTTTAAGCGTGTTTCTTTTCTGATGCCCCAAGCCAACTCAGGATCGAAATCATGACGATTGACCCCTTTGAATTTGATGGATCTTCCGTTGATGAAGAATTGACAGCCTTTGATTTCGACACTTCTAAATCCGAACTTGATTTTCTTGGCTTGGATAAGTGTATCTTCTTGAACTAAGAAGAACTTTAAGGTATAGAGAAAAGGTGTCTCTGCGGTCCATTTGGATGGATTCTTGATGAGTTTGGTTAAGCTAAAAGAAGAGGACTCTATCCTTTCATCAAAAAGATCTATAACTTCTGATGAACATAATTGAACTCTTAAACGAAGACCTTTTAAAAGATCTCCTTTGATTTTGATGTCAACTTTTAATTGGGCATCTGTATAATCATTGATCAGATCGCATGAAGTAAAGATATCGTAAAGGAAAGTCTTAGGTTCGCTCAATAAGGTTACATCACGTGTGATCCCCCCAAAAAACCACATGTCTTGATCTTCTAGATAGGTCCCATCAGAATATTTATGAACCAATACCGCCAGTTTATTGTTTGTCTCTTGAAGATAAGCGGTGATCTCAAACTCATGAGAAGTCATAGACGCTTTAGATAAACCAACTTCATATCCATTGAGCCAACATTTAAACGCACTTTTAACGGCCCCAAATCGAATAAATACACGTTGATCAAGAAACTTACGTGGACAATCAAAGCTCCTCACATAGGCCCCACTTGGATTATCACTTTCACTTACGTGAGGAAGTTTTCGTTTACGTGTTTCTATTTGAGGAGGATAGGACTTCGCTAAATAGTAAGGTGTCCCATGACCTTCAAGTTCCCAGACCCCAGGAACTTGGATGTCTTCCCAAGAAGATGATTCTATATTATCTGTTTTATAAAATTCTGAGACAGATCTAGGATTAGGATAAAGTTTGAATTTCCAAGCCCCATTGAGACTCTTTTGAGTAGATTCACGATCATTCTCAAGATCTTCAATCGAAAGATAACTCACAGCTTCTGTGTGAGCTTCTTCTTTATTTTTACCTAGAAGGGTTGGATTTTGATAAAAAGGAAGATGATCGATTTTTTTTCTCATAAGAGCTCCTTTATTAAATTATGAAATTTGATAAACGCCAACTTCTCTTAAACGGATCTGAATAAAGGATCCTTTCCCAAAGACAGCTTCATAGCTTTTCTTTAAAGATTGGGTATCTTGTTTAGGCACAAACAAGAGGATCGTTCCCGCAAAGCCTCCTCCATGAACTCGATAAGCACCCTTACCTTTAAGATGATCTTCAGCCATCATAAGGGCTAATGCTAGACCTTGTTTATTACTGTGCTTATTCCAAGTGTTGTGAAGATAATTCATTGAGGATAGACCTGAATCGATGATGTGTTGAAGAAAAGAAGAAAGATTGCCTTGTTTAAGGTCTTCCATGAGATCTAATACACGATGGTTTTCTTTAAAGAAATGATGGGCTCTTAAGATCGCACGGGTATCAAATCGAGTGTATAAAGTCTTAAGTTCTTTATTGAACTGTTGTTCATCTACACGAGATAAGACTTCTTGATTGAAGTAATGTGAGATGTCTTTACAATCAGTAAAGATCTCCGCATAATCATTTGAAAGATCCGCA
>CAIXIN010000279.1 GCA_903919545.1 uncultured bacterium
CAAGACATAAAAAAACCCAATCATTGAAGATTGGGTTTTTATTACTTAATTGAAATTACTTAATTTCGACAGCGTTGGCGATGGCTTTTTCTAAGGTAGCGATGAATGTATCGATGCCTACAGTTGTTCCAACCAAGATGTCTGCGGAAGTAGCTTCGCCTGTTTCGCTCATAGCAATCGCTTGAACGTCAGCCAACTTCATGCCGACAACGAAGTCGCACAAGAAGGTTGATTGTTCGAACCATTCTTTACCGATAGGAGAAGCAGCTTTCATACCATAGTCAGCACCCTTTTCGAATTTTGTCTTTGTGTATGAAGCAGGATCAGCATTCAATGCACCTTCAACGGTGAATTTTAAATTGCTGGTTTGAGCAATATCCCAAGAAACGGTCAAGATCTTGCCGTCTTTGTCTAAAGTAACTTTTACGATGTCAATGTTGACGCCGTATTTGCCATCTTTTGCAGCAACTTCGCCAGCAGCAGCAACAGCAGCAGCACCAGATACAGCGATCATTGTAGCAACGCCGTATTTAGCAACTTTTTTGGTTTCAACAGCATTCGCAACAGCTTTAGCAAACGCTTCTTTGAAAGAGTCGATACCAACAGTAGTACCAGCTAAGATATCAGTTGAAGTAGCTTCACCGGTTTCGCTTAATGCGATCGCAGCAACTTCTTCAGCGGTC
Organism: uncultured bacterium; assembly: GCA_903919545.1. Classification (GTDB taxonomy): domain Bacteria; phylum Bacillota_I; class Bacilli_A; order Erysipelotrichales; family Erysipelotrichaceae; genus UBA2212. The sequence goes on from CAIXIN010000279.1 coordinate 684, forward strand.
ATTCCAACGATGTAATCTGTTAAGAAGGTTGATTGTTCAAACCATTCTTTACCGATAGGAGAAGCAGCTTTCATACCATAGTCAACACCCTTTTCGAATTTTGTCTTTGTGTATGAAGCAGGGTCAGCATTCAATGCACCTTCAACGGTGAATTTTAAATTGCTGGTTTGGGCAATATCCCAAGTAGCACTAACAACTTTACCTTTGCTATCCAAAACAACGCTTACGATGTCAACGTTGACACCATATTTACCGTCTTTTGCAGCGACTTCGCCAGCAGCAGGAACAGCAGCAGATCCAGAAACAGCGATAACTGTACCAACACCATACTTGTAAACAGCAGCTGGTGTACAGCCTGTAAGAGTAACAGTCAACATCACAAGTGTGATCAAACTAACCAATACTTTTTTCATTTCATTTCCTCCTTGAAACATACATATTATAAAAAATTCACAAGTAACATTCAAGTTAAACAATGCAAGTTCTTCACTTTTAATGCTCTTTTTTTCACAAGTCTTTTACATTTCATCCAAGTTTATTACATTTAGTTTTAATTTTCACAAGTGATTATATTATTCATTCACAAGTCCTTTCCTATACCATCCAAATCCAAGCCACATAATTACACCTAAAGTAAACAATGAAATCATTAATGAGAAACTCAACTCATCGTATGCAACATTCGTACTCAATATTCTCATCCCCATCATCAACATAGAACTAATTGGGATGTAGGATAAGATGACCCCAACCCCCTTGATGAGTTGACTTGGAGTATTTAAGACTAAACTTAAGTAATATAGTCCTAATAATCCCAAATAGAATGGTCCTTGGATGGATCCAGCTTCTTCTATCGTCTTAACTCGAGCCGAAAGAATCAAAATCAATACCTGTATGATCAACAAACCTAAAACAAGAAAGATGACAGCGAAGAGTGCTTTTATGATGAGTGTCCCATCAAATTTAAATAGACTAAGCAAGGTTTCATATGATATTCCGCTGCTGTCTAATGCGAAATATTTATTCGCTAAGGCAAACAACCCTCTTCCTTGATCTGCGTTTAAGCGAGCCATCAAGACTAAGCCAAAAAGTCCTCCACTTAAAGCAATCTGTATTATCACCGTAATCAAACCTGTAAGAATTTTGGCGCAGAAGTGTTGAAAAGGACTGACACTGGTCAAGGTGAACTCTAAAACGTTAGAACTTTTCTCTTGGATAATCTCATTAGAGTTGACCGATATAAAGTTCAACATCATAAAATAGACGCTTGTTAGAATCATAAAGACAAGGTTCTCTCGTAGTCCTGTCATAGGATCCAATTTTGAGTCAAAGGACACAGGGACCGAATTATAAATCATCACGAAATCCGCGACAGAAGGATGACTTTCGTTGAGTATCCTTTGTTGATGAGATTTAAGCAGTAATCCATAGATCTTCGCTTGAAGCGATAAAGAAGCAGCTCCTTTTACCTCAAAGACATCCTCTTTAAAATCAATTGAGATAGAAGAAGTTTCTTGGGTGAGTTTCAAACCTTGTTTTTCCCAATATTCGTTAGGTATGAGTTGATCTAGAGTTTCACTAGACACTTGAATAGGATAAGGTTTAGTTAGGTTAAGATGAAGCGTTGAACTTACATGATCTAGATTGAATAGAATCAATAATCCAAAAATAAAAAGCACTTGTAAAGCTATCGAGATGGGATTGAGAAATCGACGCTTAAGCGAGAAATAAATGAGATGTTTCATGGATGGATCAATTCACTTAGATCTACCATTTCTAAGTGTAAAGACTGGACGCTTTTATCTTTACTAAAGGTATTTAGTGCTTTCTTAGCTTCTTGGATAGACTTAAATCGATACTCTATCAGAGATTCGATCGCATTAAGCGATTCATAAGGCTGATCTAGATCTTTCCAATTACTATCTGCATTGACCCTAACTGAATACATTTGATGGTTTTCTCTTATGGTTTTAAGATGACCTTGAG
>CAIXIN010000280.1 GCA_903919545.1 uncultured bacterium
AAAGAGATAATAGAAAAGAAAGTTTTCGGCTATACATGAATGCCATTGGTATAACATGAGATGAACTACAACTATTTTAGATTAGGGGGAAAGGTCTATGATCAACAAACTTCAAAAGCATAGGAAATTGATATCAGTCATTTTTTTTGTGAGTTCAGCGTTGATCATTAGTCCTATAGTTGCGCCTGAAGATAATCTGATTATAGGTATTTTCGGATCATTCATTTTAATCCAAAACATTATAGTATCTGGAATCTTGTTTTTTAAAGGTGTAGTTTCAGCTTCCAAGGTTCTGACTTACTCAATGGTTCTTATAACTTCTGTAGCTTTTGGATTGATCTTGAAATTCAACCTTGTTTTACCAGAAAGCATGGATCAAAGTGGACTTACAACTGGAGCGACAGTATTATTCCACTTGGCATTTACGATGATGTTTCCTCTACATCTCAAAATCGGTAATTGGGTCAATTCTAAGCTTGATCCAACCTATAGAAAACCAGAGAAACCATCCTATTTCCAATTCAATAGACCAGTCAATCCTTATGTACATATGCTGTATAATCGTAACTACGGTATTAAGCCTTATGCCTATGAATATGTCTCACCTTTTAACCGAAAGTTAAGAAACATGAGTGCCCTACTAGGAACGATCTTGTGGGTCTTGATTTTGATATTTACAGTCTATGTAGATATAGTGTGGAAGCATTTTGGTGATCTTGGGGTATATCTTGCGATATGTATCGCCTTTAGTTTCGCCATCATTGGTATTTCTATCATGATGATTGGTTTTATCCGTTCACTGGTCACTTGTGTTGTGTGTCTAATAATGACTGCAGTGTTGGGCCTATGTATCTTAGCACTAGAAGGATTATATGGAGTCTCACAGATGGGATTTATCGTGGCGCTCATAAGTTTATCTTGCTTAGCAGGGTATTTGATTGGTCGTCTTGTTATTGGGATAGACATCAAATCAACCCGTAATCATCTTATGATGTATGAAGAAGATGATCAAATCATTGCCTTTAGCGAACCCATCAATCGTAATCTGCCCTTAAAGGACTATGAAAATCTAATCAAGTTAACATTAGATTTCTCAAATGATCCAAGATCCAAATCACTTATAAAACTAACGGATCGAATCAGAGCATATTGTATGAGAAAGCAGATCTTGTTTGTAGGTTGGGAGTGGACATCTAGTACACAGATGGTTGAATTTGTCTTCTATGCCCAGCATGAATTAATGGTTGAGAAATTAAGAAAGTTCATACAAAGAAGAATCTCAAGAAAAGCAAAGCTTATTCATGAAAAAGATCCAAAGAATCAATATTATCGCGATCAACTGGTACCTGATCCTCAAAAATTGATTGAATTGCTCAATGAGGTTGATTTTAAGCATCTGACAATGAGAAAATTCGATTTTACCCAAACCTATGAAGTTCGCTTTGTTTGCTATATTGAAGATCTAGATGCTCGTAACGAATTCGTAGAGATTGCAAAACAAATGGGCTACGGTGAATCGATCCAAGGTGACGAATACATCATCATGACTAAGAACCTTCAGATCGAACTTAACCAAATGAACCAGATATGTAAGAAGTTTAGTCAGTTGGTGAATCTATATGGCGGGACTTTTGAAGGCTGGAGTTTATAGAGCCTCATTTCTATAGTAATGCGAATTTATATTTACTTGGATTAGGTGTTTTGAGAAAAGTGAAATAGATCATCTGATAGTGTTGAAAGATTGGTATTGTAGGTGTACATTGACTCAAACCACGGACTCTGTAACATTCTCTTTGAACACGTTTAAAGTTGCCTAAGCATAGATTTAAGAGAGCTGTGAATGCTTCACCTAAAGCGAATACGAGGTGCTTAGGTGGTTTTGAATACATCG
>CAIXIN010000281.1 GCA_903919545.1 uncultured bacterium
CGATGTATTACTACCTCCGCAATGGCCAAAACGACATCATAGGCATTTTAAACAGTTCAGGCGTTCAAGTGGTATCATATGTCTATGATTCCTGGGGTAATCCGATTTCAACCACAGGGACCTTAGCATCGACCATAGGAGCAGATAATCCATTCAGGTATCGTGGCTATTACTTCGATTTTGATACTGGACTTTACTACCTCAGCAGCCGGTATTATGATTCGACAGTAGGTAGATTCATTAATGCGGATGGGCTAATCAACGCCAGTAGTACTTTACTTGGGACCAACATGTATGGGTATTGCGAGAATAACCCGATCATGAATTTTGATCCTAGTGGAAGATCAAAAAACTGGGTTTCTGACTTAATTAATGGTGGAAAGAAACTGATTAATGATATAGATCATTGGTTATATAACACAAGCTATAGCTATAAACCTCTATCCGGAAATACATATTCAATTAGTACAACCGCAAATTACTTTGGAAACTCATTATCTATAAGTGCTAACAGTGCGGTAAGAATAGAAGAAAATGCTATTAGTCTCGACTTTTCTAGTTCTGAAAACAAGGATTATGGATCGGCTTTCTGGTCTAATCAAACAGGAACTATCGCTGAAGCTGCTTTGGAAATTCATAATAACGTATACAAAAACTCATTTGGTCGACCCGCATCAATAAAAGATAGTGATCTTGTTCTCGGATTATGTTCTGGACTAAAGCTAGAAATGAATGCTCACTGGTTTGCCTATGTTGTAACAAAGCCAATAAAATCATGGTATTTGGCTGATAAGATATATAATAGTGCTTATGAAGCAAATCTGGGTAAGATGGATAGGATATGGAATGGTTGGCGATATGATAAATAATATTCTTAAGACAAATAAAATTAAAATAGTGTATTATTTTCAACTTACTTTCTCGATTCTGCAATTCATATTTTTGAGTTTGTTTGGCGGTGTATTTATCTTATTGTTTCTACCTCTGCCTATATTTCCTAATTCTATTGAGATAGAAAGTGTTTTTGAACAAAATGTTTATTTGAGAGAAATGGGGAATAGCATTTTACCAATTATGATTTTTTCTCTTTCATTTTCATTTATAGCGATCATAAGTAGCCTTTATTTAAAAAGATGTTCAACGAAACTTGCTAAGGTACTCTCAATCCTCATGATTTTATCACCTGTCGTTAATATCATTTATTTATCGTTTTTAGTTATATATAGCAGTACTTTTGATTTGTTTGTTAACCCGCAAAATATAGTTAAATCATCTAGTTTGTTTATAAGCATATTAGTTTTTACGGGTTTTCCATTGGTTGTCTTAATCTTGAATGTTTTGGTTGCACTAGAGAAAAATGAATTGATTAACAATAGAAATCTAGAAAATAAATGATAATGTGATATTTGCTATTTTGGTGATTGCGAGAACGTGAAATCCCTACTGTAGATCTTTGGGGTATAAATATGGACTATTCATCGTACCAAGAAATAATAAGGTAAAATCGAAGTTCAGAAAGAAGAAAACAACTATAATCCGGATCGGAATTTTTTGGGGTGTGTTGAGAAAAGCGAAGTCCCTTTGTAAAATGTCATAGTGGTACAAACAAGGGAGAAACAACATGCCAAGCAATAATAGTAAATACACGCCGGAGTTTCGAGATAAGACGGTCAAGTACATATTGGATCGAAATATCTCAGCAACTCAAATGGCGGAAGAAATCGGAATTGATACGAATACGGTCTGTCGTTGGATGAGGGATTACCGGCGAAAGAACAACTTGCCGAGCTATGCCGAAATGAAGGGAACCGTAAGAGCGGTGCCCAAATCAAGTCATGAGCTGACCCATCGAGTCAAGGAACTTGAGAGAGCGGTGAAGCAGAAGGAAAAGGAACTTCTGGATGAGAAAGAGAAGGTAGAGATCCTAAAAAAATCCCTGCACATCTTCATGCGACAAGGCGAATGAAATATGAGGCGATCCACCGATACCGCTCTGAGCATCGAGTGGTGAAGA
>CAIXIN010000282.1 GCA_903919545.1 uncultured bacterium
GATCATAAGACCTTTATTAGATCTCAAGAAAATAGAGACACGTCAAAATCAAATCGAATACCTCGTAATTAACTTCCTTAAACGAGAAGATTGTCGATCAGCACTTAAACAGACCTATGATGTAGAACGTATCATCGGTAAGATCGCGTATGGTTCAGCGGGACCTCAAGATCTTTTACGCTTGGCCAAGACTTTAAATCAAGTCGAACCCATCATGGCAAGTTTAGATTCATATCTCTTTGAGAACTATCTTAAAGTTGATCCTTTAAATGACCTAAAAATCCTATTAAACAAAGCCATCGATGATTCAGCCCCTTCTGTATTAAAAGATGGGAATGTCTTTAAGAAGGGCTATAACGATGAATTAGATGCTTTACGAGAACTTCAAGAAAACAGCGCGGTATGGTTGATTGACTTTGAGAACTCTGAGAAAGAAAGAACCCAGATAAAGAACCTTAAGGTAGGCTATAATCGAGTCTTTGGTTACTATATCGAGATCTCTAAAGGACAAACAGGGTTAGTAAGACCTGAGTTTGAATATCATCGTAAACAAACCTTAAGTACAGGGGAGCGTTATATCAATCCTATCTTGAAACAAAAAGAAGAAGATATCTTAGGTTCTAACGATAAGGCCCTTCGTCTTCAACAGCGCCTCTTCTCAGAATTGGTTGAACACTTAAGTGCACATCTTTCTCAGCTTCAAGAGCTCTCAAAAGCTCTATCAGACATCGATGTGATTCAAGCCTTAGCGACCTTAAGTCAAAACGGAGACTACATCAAGCCTCGTTTTCATCCTGATTTTGAGCTCAATATCGTAGAAGGACGTCATCCGATCTTAGAAACCAAGACGAAGTATGTCCCTAACTCGATCCATTTTACCTCAGATAAACCCATTCATTTATTGACTGGACCCAATATGGGTGGTAAAAGCACCTACATGAGACAAGTGGCCTTATTGGTCATTATGGCTCAAATGGGGATGTATATCCCTGCTAAACAAGCAGATTTACCGTTGATCGATGCGATCTATACTCGTATGGGTGCCAGTGATGATATCTTAGAAGGCCAATCTACCTTTATGGTGGAGATGATCGAAGCCAACAGTGCCCTACAGAAGGCATCACTTAACTCACTTATTCTCTTTGATGAGATTGGACGAGGAACATCGACTTATGATGGGATGGCCTTGGCTCAAGCTATGGTTGAATACATCGCAACTGTGATCCAGTGTAAAGCGATCTTCTCTACCCATTATCATGAATTGACCCATCTAGAAGAGACTCTTCCTCAACTCATCAATACGCATGTGGAAGTCATTGAAGATAAACATGAGGTCCATTTCCTTTATCGTGTTAAACATGGGAAGGCTGGCCAATCCTATGGGGTCAACGTAGCTCGTTTAGCTCATCTTCCTGAATCTGTCATAGATAGAGCAGCTATCCTACTTAAACAACTGGAATCTAAAAAGAGAGTCGTTCAACAGACCTTAGACATCGTAGAGATCGTAAGAGTTCCGAAAGAAGCTCAGCTCATCATCGATTCATTAAACACTCTAGAAATCAACGAGACTACCCCAATCGAAGCTTTACGTTATCTAAACGATTATAAAGAAGCCTTAAAGGATAATAAACATGGGAAAGATTAAACGTCTAGACGAACATCTTTCAAATATGATCGCAGCCGGGGAAGTCGTAGAGCGTCCTATGGGTGTCGTTAAAGAACTCATCGAGAATGCCTTGGATGCCTCAGCTAAACAAATCGAGATCCGTCTGGTTTCAGGCGGGATAGAAAGTATCGAAGTCAGCGATGATGGGGAAGGCATGGATGAGAGCGATCTTCTCTTAGCTTTTGAACGTCACGCCACCAGTAAGATATCGAGTTCTAAAGAGCTCTTTTCACCTAAGACCTTAGGATTTAGAGGAGAAGCTTTGCCTTCCATAGCCTCTGTCTCTAAAGTAAATGCGACAAGCTCTAATGGATCTCAGTCTAATCAAGTAATCATAGAATATGGTACCTTGGTTAAACAGAGACTGTATGATCGTCCCCAAGGCACAACGATAACCGTTGAAGGCCTATTTAGAAAGACACCCGCTCGATTAAAACATCTCAAGTCTATTGGCTATGAGAGTGCTTTGATTACTGACTTGGTGGAGAAGATGGCACTGTGTAGAAAAGATGTGGCCTTTAAGCTCATCTCTGATGAACAAGTCCTTTTAAGAACCAATGGGAAAAATGATTGGATTGAGACGCTTGCGATGACCTATGGGAATCGTATCGCACGTTTGGCTCATCCTTTTACTTGTCGAGACAATGATTTCAAAGTTGATGGTTTATGGCTTGATCCTCAAGAAAACAAATCCAATACGAAAGCTATCCTTATCTTTCTAAATCAACGAGTTATCCGTTTTTATCCTATTCAAAAAGCAGTAACCGAAGCCTATCAAAATCATATCCCTCCTCATCGATACCCTATGGTCATCCTCAACATCACCGCAGATTCCTCTTTGGCGGATGTGAATGTCCATCCTTCTAAATGGGAAGTCAAGCTCTCTAAAGAACAGCAACTCTATTACCTCATCGTCGATCATTTATCCAAAGCTTTACACGATACCTTAAAAGTAAAAAACTTTGAACCTAGAAGCCTAGAGAGTACTCCAACTCAAGAGAAACTCTTTGATTCAACGACTTATCCCAATCCGATCAGTGATCATCCATTGTGGGAAGTTAAAGAGACAAGTGGTGAAGAACCTATGCTAGATAAGATAAATGATCCTCAAAGACATCCTACTTTTCCACATCTTGATCTCGTAGGACAGATCCATGGGCGATACATCGTCGCCAGTGATCCCGAGACCTTATACTTCATCGATCAACACGCCGCCAAAGAACGCATCAACTATGAGCTGATCCTTAAACAAATCGAAAAAAAGATATCGATCCAACAGACCCTATTGGTTCCTTTAAGCTTAGGTTTAAAACCTAGTCTAAGACCTCGCTATGAACAGATCCAAGAAGAATTTTTAAATTTAGGAATCTATATCGAAAGACTCTCAGAAAACGATGTCATCTTAAGAAGTGTTCCTTTATGGCTCAAAGAAGGAAGACAAGAAGCATTCTTCGCTGATCTTTTAGAACGCTTTGAGGATGAAAGATCCTTAAGTACAGAAAGCTTAAGAAAAGCAAGTTTAGCCACCACAGCTTGCCACAGATCAGTAAGATTCAATCAACAATTGACCCATCAAGAAATGAGACAGATCATAGATGAATTAAGTCTTTGTGATCAACCATATCATTGTCCTCATGGACGTCCTACCTTAATTAAGATCTCCACCAAA
>CAIXIN010000283.1 GCA_903919545.1 uncultured bacterium
AGGCTTCTTAAGGCAGATGCCCAACTGGTATTGCCTAGATAACTGTTTGTACAGTTTTCACAGTACACATGATTAGGGGTCTTATAAGGATTCATTCTTAAAGGTTTTTGACATTCATCACAGACCTTATTAGGTAAGAATAAATAGTTATTCTTTAAGGCTTCTTCTTTATACCAGCTTTTTAACGCATCAACGAGTTGTTTCATCGAAGATGATCCTAAACATCCTGTAAGATCGACTGGGGTCTCAAAGACTGCCTCTGCGATCGAGAGTTGCCCAACGATGACTTGATAGATGGCCTTTTTAGCCCCTATACCAAAGACCCCACTGGTCGCAGGACTGCTTAGTTTACCTGTCTTTACGATCTCAGGAGGACTGATCAAAAACTTGGCTTCTTCTAAAGCTTCCTTAAGGCTTCCTGATACACTGACTTGAAGGGTCCTATTGGTGGCGTGAACGGTGAGCTTTTTAGAAATGATCTTAGCGTTTCTAGGAAGCTTGGTTTCTATCTTACGTATGGCGATCTCATCTGAGTCGCCACTTTCTTTAAGGGCTTGTAGACCATAGTCTGATCGATAATAAGACAAGACTAAAAGTTGTTCACTGGGAACCATTTGAGTTAATTTTTCTTTGGCTTCATCTAAGGAAGCACCAGATGCGGAGATCCGAGTAAGATAGTCGATAAAAGGGTCTCCTTTCAATCGAAGGGACATTCTATTCTCATCATAAAACGAAAGCGCTTAAATATCAACCAAACGACCTAAGTCGTATCATTTAGAGCCTATGTTGATAAAAAAAACTGCTTATTCAGAACCTATTCATAGAGAATAATTGCCTAATGTATTTCGATCTCAAAAATACATCCCAAATATATTAATGTCGTAGACTTAAAAAATTTATAAATTCTACTAAGCGATGGTTAATATTCTAAACATATTAATAAGTCTATAATGATATTTATTGCTTTAAAAAAAAGTTAATTAAATTTATGTCAAAACATTTTAGGAGAAATCTACTATTTCGAGTATTGTGTAATAGAGTTGATTTATTGTATAGTTGTGATATATTGAATCTGTAAATGGCCTTCGCAATGTGGCCCCATCATCATTGCACGAGACAAATGACCTTCGCAATGTGGTCTAAGTATCATTGCGTGAGACAAATGACCTTCACAATGTGGTCCAAAAAAACATTGTTGATGGAGACTACGGTCTCCATCTTTTTATATCGACAAGGAATACATAAATTACTATACCAAAGCCATCCATATTGTTAAGAATAAGCCCTTGATTGCAGAACTAGAATATAAGTTGAGCCGTATACTAGGGTATGATAAAACTAATCCTAATTATTTTCGACAGCACATAACGGATGTGAAAGAAAAACTTCTAAAAGATTTATCAAAATAGAGAAATTAAATTATTATCGATGAGTATAAAAACAACACTTAAGAATCAGTGTTGTTTTTTATGGAATATTGAATGTAACTTTATAAGTACCTAAAACGATTAATATCTATTGTGTAATAATCTATTCAGCAGATTTTTTTTGGATCGTTTTTTCTTTTCTACGTTTAAGCTTTAACTGTTGACCCATATTCTTAGGTTTCTTAGAGGTCTTTGAATAGGAGTAATAATAATAATCGTAAGGATCAGAGGAATGTTTCATCATCGTAAGGACGACCCCTATGACTTTAGCCCCAGTTCTTTCTAAGGCAGTAATGGCTTGTTTAGCACGATCTCTTTGGGTCTGTTCACTTGCGACACAGAAGAGTAAGCCATCCGCTACACGAGCGATCGCTAAGGTATCTGCGACAGGTAGTACAGGTGCTGAATCCATTAAGATAAAATCATATTGGTCCTTAAGTAAGGTCAATAGATCAGAGAAACGTTTAGAAGACAAGACTTCTAATGGATTAGGGACAGAAGGACCAGAGGTCATGATGGCCAAAGGATTGATCCCTTGATCGACTTTGACATATTGTATGTATCTAGAAAGATCGAATTCATCAGTACCTAGTTCAAGCAAGGCATTGGTCAAACCGCTTCGTTTAGAGAGATCAAATAGCTTATGGACATCAGGTATTCTAAGATCAGCGTCGATCAATAAGACCTTCTTTTTACGCGCAGCCATGACCTTAGCGAGGTTAACAGCAGTCTCTGTTTTAGCTTCAGCGGAATCCGCTGAAGAGATAACCAAGACTTTGATGTCACTGGAGATGCTTGAAAATTCGATATTGGTTCTTAATTGACGATAAGGCTCATTAATGTCCTTAACGTACTTTTCTGCAGTATGAGTTGTTGTGCTTGTCATATGTTCATTATAGGGTGTAAAACTTAAAAAGTCATTACCTAAAATGAGCCTTTTAGAATAAATAGTGCCTAAAACAGTCTAATTCAACACATAGTGTGCGGTTTTTAATTAAAATATAAGGTATTATAATTGTGAGGTAAACGTATGGAAACACCACAATTCGACTTCAATGAGCAAGAGTCCTCAGGACTAGAGCTCAGTATCTTTGAGATATTGGCCTTATTAAGAAGAAACCTTAAGTTGATCATCATCTTGACCATTTTGTTTGGGGCAGCATCTTATGGTTACTCTAAACTGTTGATCAAGCCTACTTATCAAAGTAGCGCTACGGTCTTCATTCAACCTAAAGTAAACGCCAATCAGATCAGTTATAACGATCTTTTGACCAATCAAAAATTAATTGATACCTATACCCAGATCGCTAAAAGCAATCTGGTCATCAATGAAGTGTATCCTACCTTCTTACGCGATAAACTTACCAAAGCGGATATCGTAGGAGCCATCTCCGTAGCG
>CAIXIN010000284.1 GCA_903919545.1 uncultured bacterium
GATCAAAGTATTTTTAACACCGATCTTTTTCTTTAAAACGATACCTACTAAAACACCAGCGATCAATTGAGCGATCGAATAGACCATCTCAACATAGGCGATCAACAAAGGACTCATCGCGATAAGTTCAGTCTTCGCAAAGTTATTCATATTGGATCCTGATGAGGCAAAACGAACAAATGAGATCACGATCCCCATTAAACAAAGAAGTAAGAAATTACGATTACTTAAAGCACTTTTCACATGGGCTAAAGTAAAGTTACGTTCAGGTTTCTTATTGTCTTTTACGAAAATCAAGAAAATCAACGCTAAAGAAGCTAAGACTGCACTTACGCCCCACATCCATCCATAGTCGATGGGTTTCGTAGAAGTCGCAATGTATTGAAGAGGAGACATCAAGAATTCCGCCAATAAAGGCGCAACCGATAAGACCGATACCGAAAAGATAGCTTGCTGAGGACTAAAGGTCTCCGCAAACATAACGTTGAATAGACTCAAGATACTGGCACCTGCGCCTAAAGCCAAAGATGACCAATAAAGTGATTCATAAGAAGGATCGATTAGAACCAAGATTGATGATCCTAATACAAAGCAAAGTGCTAAAGCGATAAAGAATTTACGGCTCTTAAAGAAATCCGATAAAGCAAAGATCGGTAAACGAACAAAAATAGAGATCAAACCATAAGCTGCAGCCATGGTTGCTGCCGTTGAGACATCAAGTCCCAATCCCCCATCCGCAATCGTCCCTGTCGCATAATTCTTACGATAAGCACGTATGATGTTGATGGCGCTCCAAAAGAGCACCAATAAGACAAATACCAAGACTTGGTATCTCGTCAGTTTATATTTCTTTATTAAATAGATGCTAAGAGCTAATGTAAGAATGATTGTAAAGATAATCAAAATCAGTTTGTTTGAAAGTAGTGCAGTCATGGTAGTCCCCTTAATGTGTCTATTTTATAGTATTCCACCCTAAAAATAAAGCATTACTCATTAAGCCTCGTGATATAATTTTTTCAAAAGGTGATTTATGAAAACAATCGACTTAAGAAGTGATACAGTAACCCAACCAACTCAAGCCATGAGAGAGGCTATGTTTATTGCGCCTGTAGGTGATGATGTGTATGGAGATGACCCTACGGTCAATGAACTAGAAGCCTTAGCGGCCCAACTCGTTCATAAAGAAGCAGCGCTTTTTGTCCCATCAGGAACGATGGGAAATCAATTGGCACTGATGACACATACTCAACGAGGTGATGAGATCATCACCGGAAGCCATAATCACATTGTCATTCATGAGGTAGGCGCTATACCTGTGCTTTCTGGGGCTGGTGTAAGAACGATTCAACATCCAGATGATTTCATAACTCCTGCTCAATTGATCAGAGCGATAAGATCCAATGATATCCATGAACCTCATAGTTCCGTGCTCTCGTTAGAGAATGCCTTATCAAATGGGAAAGTTATGCCTTTAAGTTTAATGAAAGATGATTATGAACTAGCGAAAAAACATGGACTCAAGGTTCATTTAGATGGTGCTCGTTTATTCAACGCTGCAGTTTCTTTGAATGTAGAAGCTACTGAATTGACTCAATATTGTGATAGTGTTATGTTTTGTCTATCTAAAGGCCTATGTGCTCCTGTAGGATCGATCTTAGCTGGATCTACAGACTTCATCGCGAAAGCTCGTAAAAATCGTAAACTCTTAGGTGGTGGGATGAGACAAGCAGGATTCTTAGCGGCTGCTGGTCTTATCGCCCTTAACGAAATGCGTTTAAGATTACACGAAGATCATGAGAATGCGAAATATTTAGCGAAAAAATTACTTGAGACAGGATTAGTGACCTTATCACTGGATGATGTCCAAATCAATATGGTTTTCTTCGAATTTGTAGATCCTCATTTCAATCATGATGATTTCCCTGCTTATCTCTTAAAAAACAACATCAAGATCAATCCTGATTTCCCACAGTATCGCTTTGTGACCCATTATTGGATCACCAAAGAAGACATCGATAAAGTCGTAGATTTAATCAAACACTACTAAAAAAGACCCTAGGTGAAGCAGTAAACTTAAAGTAGACAACTCAAATAAAAAACATTTGATGATTGTCTACTTTTTTCATATCCTTAAGGAAAGGAGAATCGAATGGGAAGAAATAAAGGCGGAACAAACAGAA